>JAJTBC010000063.1 GCA_021287085.1 Bacillota bacterium
GTGGCCTGATCCAGCGGCTCACCGCGTTGACGCAAAAAATCCGTCACGTGATCGCGGCGTTCAGGCGTCCATTTCTGGCCGAAGGCGAATTTTCCCGTGAGTCGTTCGAGGGTCATTTCCAGCACGGCGGTGCTTTGCAAGCGGCCGTGGTAGTGGGGATTTCCAGCGTCAATGGCTTCGTGCCCTCCTTCCGGTTGCAGTTTTTCCATGAGGGCTTGAAGGGCCATGGCCCTGCGCTCCGGCGATGACACGACGGAAATGCGTCCATAGGCCAGGACGGATTTGAAAAGCTGCGTCGCCGGGCAGGCGTTCACGGGGTCCAGGGCGTACGAGGGAATCCGCGCGAAGGCTTCCACCACGAGGAACGTGGCCCTGCATCCTTCGCCGATGATCTGCATCTTCTGGCCCACGGGTGAACCATGAAAAAACAGGCTGTTTCCTAGGCGCACGACATTGAGCGGCACCAGCACGGCTTCTCCGTCGGGGGAAACCAGGCCCAGGGTGCCCCATTCGGCACGATCCAGCACCGCCTCCAGTTCGGCGGGATCCTTGATTTCCTTGTCGATTCGTCGCATGACGGCCTCGCTTCGCGGACGCTCTTCCTGGATCGTCCCGTCCATTCCCTGGTACCCTTGATGAATCTACCAACGGGCGCTTCATCCATGGAAACCGGGTGGGACGCTTTCCTTTTTCGTTTGCGGAGGTCCGCCATGGATAACCTGCTTGCCAGTCTGGAGCCGAAGGCGCTCTGGACCTACTTTTTCGAACTTTCCAAGATCCCCCGCGGTTCCAAGGTGGAAGCCGAGGCGGCGGCGTGGGTGGCCGAACAGGGCCGCAAGCTGGGTCTCCAGGTGGAGCAGGATGCCGTGGGCAATGTGCTGATCCGCAAGCCCGGCACCAAGGGCAAGGAGAACCATCCCGGCGTGTGCATGCAGGCCCACGTGGACATGGTGTGCGAAAAGAACGAAGGCACCGATCACGATTTCGCCAAGGATCCCATCAAGCTGCGTCGCGTGGAGGATCATCTCTACGCCACGGGCACCACGCTGGGCGCCGACAACGGCATCGGCGTGGCCGCGGGCCTGGCGGTGATGGCCAGCCAGGATATCGCCCACGGACCGGTGGAATTGCTGGTCACCATCGACGAAGAAACGGGCCTCACCGGCGCCAATAACATTCAGCCCCAATGGCTCAAGGCCAAGTACCTGCTCAACCTCGACAGCGAGGAAGAGGGCTACCTCACCATCGGCTGCGCCGGCGGCGTGGACACCATCGCCCAGCGCAAGCTCACCTTCATCGCGCCCACGGCGGGCAAGAAGGCCTATCGCCTGAAGGTGTTCGGCCTCAAGGGCGGCCACTCCGGCATCGATATCCATCAGGGTCGCGGCAACGCCATCCGCATTCTGGCCCAGGTGATGAAATCCATGTGCCCGCAGTTCGGCTGCGAAATGGCCGCGATCAAGGGCGGCAACAAGCGCAACGCCATCCCCCGCGAAGCCTCGGCCTACCTCTTCCTGGATCCTGCCCAGGAAGGCGCCTACAAGGCCGAACTGGCCAAGCACGAAGCCCACTGGAAGGCCGCCTTCGGCGCCTTCGATCCGGGTCTCGCCTTCAGCCTGGAACCCGCCGAAGCCACTCAGGCCATGTCCATGGAAGATCGCAAGGCCATCGTGAGCCTGCTCCTGGCCGTGCCCCACGGCGTGGAAGCCATGAGCCCCGATATCAAGGGTCTGGTGCAGACCTCCACCAACCTCGGCGTCATCGACACCCGCGATGGCATGGTGGAAGTGAACCTGCTCACCCGCAGCTCCATCGACGCTTCCAAGCAGGCGCTGGCGGATCGCATTTCCGCCATCTGCACGCTGGCGGGCTTCACGTCCGAACTCACGGGCGGCTATCCCGGCTGGAAGCCCGAACCCAAGGCCTCCCTCGTGAAACTGGTGGACGGCGTGCAGGAGCAGCTCTTCGGCAAGCCCATGCACATCATGGCCATCCATGCGGGTTTGGAATGCGGCCTCATCGGCGAGAAGTATCCCGACATGGAAATGGTCTCCATCGGCCCCGACATGTGGGATGTGCACACCCCCGATGAACACGTGAGCATTCCTTCCGTGGCCAATTTCTGGAAGCTGCTCTCGGCGGTGCTCGAGAAGATCTGAAGGTGAAGGTCCGCCACGGAGCGACCGGCTTTCCGGCCTCCGTGGCGTTTTTCATGGGAGATCACCATGCTCCAGGGTTTGGACTACGATGCCGTGGGACTCATCTCCGGCCTGGAAGTTCATCAGCAGCTCCTCACCAAGCACAAGCTCTTCTGTCGCTGCCCGGCGGGCCTCTACACCGAGACCCACGATGGTGAAGTGCTGCGCCACATGCGGCCTACGCTCTCGGAATTGGGCGAGTACGACGGCACGGCGCTCATGGAGTTCAAGACCCGCAAGGAGATCGTGTACCTCCTCAATCAGCTCAACGTCTGCACCTACGAGATGGATGACACGCCGCCCTTCCTCGTGAACCAGGAGGCCATCGACGCCTCCATCGAGCTGTGCCTGATGATGAACATGGACATCATCGACGAGATCCATATCGCGCGGAAGCAATACCTCGATGGCTCCATTCCCACGGGCTTCCAGCGCACGGCCATCATCGGCATGAACGGCTACCTGCCCTTCAAGGGCCGCCGCCTCACGGTGACTCACGTGAGCGTGGAAGAAGATTCCTGCCGGGAAGTGAAGGACAAGGGCCACCAGATCGTGTGGCGCACGGATCGCCTGGGCATGCCCCTCACGGAAACGGTGACGGGGCCGGAACTGCGTACGCCCCAGGAAGTGCGCGATGCCATTCTGCTCTGCGGCCTCACGGCGCGCTCCACGGGCCGCGTGCGCACGGGCATCGGCGCCAGCCGCCAGGATGTGAACGTCTCGGTGCGCGGCGGCGAGCGCTGCGAAATCAAGGGCGTTCCGAAAGCGGGCTACGCGGTGAAGCTCGTTCACAACGAAGGCCTGCGCCAACACAACCTCCTGAAACTGCGCGAGGAACTGCATCGACGGGGGCTCGCCACGCCCGACGCCATCCGCGTGCAACCTTTCGATGTGTCCGATATCTTCGCCGACGTGGACCTGGGTTTCATCCGGCGCGCGTTGCAGAGCGGCGGCAAGGTGTTCGCCGTGCGCGTGGAGGGCGTGGCCGGATTGGCCCAGTTCCCCACGCAGCCCGATACCACCTTCATCGATGAATTGCGGGGCCGCATCCGGGTCATCGCCTGCCTCGACGAAGCCCCCATCACGGTGAGCGGCGCGCAGATGCCCGATTTCGCCGACAAGCATCGGGTGGTGGAGCGCCTGCGGAAACGGGTGAAGGCAGGGGAAAGCGATGACTTCTTCCTGGTGTTCGGCCCGGAGGACGATTGCCGCACCGCCGCCAACGAAATTCGTCTGCGCTTCGCCGATGCCACCGTGGGCGTGCCCAAGGAAACGCGCCAGGCCCTCACGGGCGGCTTCACCACCTTCGAGCGCATCCTGCCGGGCCCCGACCGCATGTATCCCGATACCGATTCGCCGCCCACCCGCGTGACGGAAGACCGCGTGGCGCGCCTCAAGGCAGGGCTGCGCCCCAGTCCTTGGGAGCGCATCGCGCGCTACGGCCAGTGGCGCGTGCCGGAAGAAACCAGCCAATTCCTCATCCGGCGCGGCGGTGCTGAGATTCTCGACGCCGTGGTGGAGCGCACCGGCGTGGATGGCCTCGTGGCGGCGGTGGAGCTGGGACAGCGAACCAAGGCCCTGAAGCGCGCAGGCATTCCCGTGGAGCGCCTCGGCGTGGAAAGCTGGGTGCAGCTCTTCGATCGCTTCACGGAAGGACTGCTTCCCCGCGAAGCCATCTCCCTGGTGGCGGCCCGCATGGCCACGGATGGTCTTTCCGTCGAAGCGGCGTCCCAGGCCGTGGGCGTTGCGCTTCAGCCACGGGAAAAATGGCGCACGGAGCTGGATTACCTGACCATGGAAGGCTACGAAGGCGAGAAGGTGGACACCGAAGCCAAGCGCCTGCGTTTCCTGGCGGGCCGTGCCATGGCCAAACTGCTCGGCAAGGCTCCCGCCAAGGAGGTGGCCGAGTATCTGAAAACGCGGCTCCAGGAGGTGGGGCGATGACTTCCGCCAATGACAACAACGCCCGGAGCGATCGTTTCCAGGGCTATCGCGGCCCCGCCAAGGAGGCGCTGGAGAAGTTCGACATCGGCGTATGGAGCGAAGTGGAGATCGTCAATGACGCCGGGTCCGTGTTCAGCGGCGTCATCCTGCCCCGCAGCGAAACCGCCGATGATCTGCACGTGGTGGTGAAGCTCTTCAACGGCTACAACGTGGGCATCCACGGCGACCGCATCGCGAAGGCGAAGGAAACGGGCTACAAGAAGGCCGTGTACAAGATTCCCGAAAAGGAATTTCCCTTCGACGCCAAGAAGAAGAACGTCACCCTGCTGGGAACGGGCGGCACCATTGCCTCTCGGCTCGACTACCGCACGGGCGCGGTGATTCCCGCCTTCACGCCCGGCGAGCTGTACGGTGCCGTGCCCGAACTGGCCGACATCGCCAACCTCACCACCAAGAAGCTCTTTGGCGTGTTTTCCGAAAACATGGGGCCGGAGCAGTACAAGGCTCTGGCCATCGCCATCGGCGAAGAGATCGAAAAGGGTTGCGATGGCATCGTGGTGGGCCACGGCACGGACACCATGAGCCACACGGGCGCCATCCTCAGCTTCATGGTGCAGAATTCCCCCGTGCCCATCGTGCTCGTGGGCAGCCAGCGCAGCTCCGACCGGCCCTCCAGCGATGCGGCCCTGAACCTCATGAACGCCGTGCGCACCGCCGCCGAATGCGATATCGCCGAGGTGATGCTCTGCATGTTCGGCCCCACCTCCGACAACTACGATCTGCTGCATCGCGGCACCCGCTGCCGCAAGATGCACAGCAGCTACCGCAGCACCTTCCGCACCATCGGCGCCACCCCGCTCGCCACCGTGAGTCGCTACCTCAATGAGCACGGCAGCCACTTCACCTATCTTTCCCAGGAGATCACGCGCCGCGACAAGCAGCGCAAGCCCATCATCAATCCCAGCTTCGAAGAGAAGGTGACGATCCAGTACTACTACCCCAACTTCAATCCCGACATCATCGACGGCCTTTCGGCCATGGGCTACCGCGGCCTGGTGATGGCGGGCACGGGCCTGGGGCACGTCAACAAGCCCATCTATCCGGCCCTCAAGCGCGCCATCCAGAAGGGCATGACCGTGGTGATGTGCGTGCAGACCCTATGGGGCTTCGCGCAGATGTATGTGTACGACACGGGCCGCGATCTGCTGGATCTCGGCATCATCCCCATGGACAACATGCTCCCCGAAACCGCCTACATGAAGCTGGCCTGGGTGCTGGGGCAAACCGAGGATCCTGCCGTCATCCGCTCCATGATGACCACGCCCATCAACCACGAGATCGAGCCCCGGGAGCCCCACAACGGCTACCTCATCCTCCAGGGCGGCCTGCCCGAAGTGGAAGCATTCGTGCAGAAGCACTGGAAGTAAGTGATAGCGATGGCCACGCGTTCCATTTCGAAACTCTTGTTCACCACCGTCTATCCTCTCTACGTTCAAAAAGCGGAACGCAAGAACCGCACGAAGGAAGAGGTCGATGCGGTCATCTGCTGGCTGACGGGCTATTCCCGTGAGGATCTGGCGCGCCATGCCCGCGTGGCCATCGACTTCGAGCATTTTTTCAACGAGGCGCCCTCCCTGCATCCCAACCGTTCGCACATCCAAGGCGTCATTTGCGGCGTTCGGGTGGAAGCGATCCAAGATCCGCTGGAACGAAACATCCGTTACCTCGATAAGCTCATCGACGAGCTCGCCAAGGGCAAAGCCTTGGACCAAATCTTGAGGAGCTAAGACCCGGATTTTTCGTGTCTTTCGTGTTCAGTCTTTCCGCCGAACGACTCGAATCAGCCCTTGTCCTTCACGACGATCCGCACCTCGTCCTCGCCGCCATCGCCGCTGCAGGTGATGGCGAGGGCGCACTGGCCGGGCTCGCTGCCTGGGAGCTGGAGGAGGCCCTGGAAAAGCCCCTGGGCGTCGGTCTTGCCGCTGAGCAGCGTGGTGGCTTTGCGCAGGCTCGACACCAGCCGGATCGTGATTTCGCCATCAGGGATGGGGGCGTGGCTGATGCAGCGGCGCACCTTCAGCAGCACGGAGAGCGGGTGGTCGAAAAGGGGCACGAGCGGCTCTTCCAGCACCAGTTCCAGGGTGTCGATGTCCCCTTCGTGCTGGAGGTATTCAAGGATGGCCTGATCCAAGGGACGGTCGTTGAAGATCTGCTGTTCGGTCCAATCTCCGTGGCTCGGCGTGCTGTCGTACTTGCCGGACTTGATGTCCCGGATCACCATCCGGTGCTGCTCGTCCATGCGTGACTGGATGATGGATTCGGCGGGAACGCCCGTCTGAAGCAGGTCTTCGTACGAGGAACGATAGCTGTCCAGGATTTCGCCGCCCACGTAGATGAGGGTTTCGATGCGGGGATTGGCGAGGCCTTTGTCCTCGGTCTGCACATGGAAGATGCGGTGACCGTGGCGAACGTCTGTGTTGTAACCGGTGATCATCCTGGGTTCCGTCGCGTGGGGGGATCAGGGGCGCGCGTGGCGTTCGGCCAGTTCGGGCATCACTTCCCAGGCGATTTCCCGCAGGGTCTGGTCGCCCAGCTTGGCCACCACCGCCTGGCTCAGGCGATCCATCAATTCGGGCTTGGTCAGCAGAGCCTGGAGAAGGGCTTCGACGCTGACCGCTTCGTGGGCGACGGGCTCGCCGACAGGCACGACGGCCTGGGCTGCGACGGGCACGGCTTCCATCAGGGGGACCGGGTGGGTGTGGGACCAATCCTGCACGACGGCATCGGAGGCGCTGGACACTTCGCCCAGATCGGGCAGGAACGTGGAATCGGGCGCCTCCAAGGCCGTGAAGTCGGGCAGCGGCGTGGAGGGCGTGGCGTTGTCCTCGGGGGATGCGCCCATCTGGGCCAGCGCTTCCGGCGCGAAGGGAGAAAGCTCTTCGACCAACGCAGGTTCCGGCGGAGGAGGCGGCATTTCCGGCAGCGGCGAAGGTGGAACTTCGGGGGTGGGCTCCAGCAGCGTCTTGGTCGGGGAGGGCGTGGTGGCGCGAATCTCTTCCGCAGGCTCGCGGAAGGCCGCAGTCCCGACTGTGCCGGGCGTGAGATGCCGCAGTCCTTCGAAATCGAACTCTTCGATGTCCAGCGGTTCCTCGGGAGGCAATTCGCTGAGCAGGGACAGATCCTCGGTGCGGGTGCCCGCGATCGGAATTTCCGGCGCCGCCTGGGGTTCCGCGGCCCAGAGATCCCCTTCCTCGAGCACGAGGACGTCAGCCAACGCCGTATCGGCAGCCTTTTCCGGCTCCACAGGGGCGGCTTCTTCCGCCTTGGGCGCAGGTGCGGCCACGGGGGCTTCCAGCAGCGCATGAACGCGGCTGCCGAGATCGCGCAGCTCCACGGGCTTGCGCAGGAAGCCCTGGATGTCGGGATGCTCCATGAGAGCCGGCTCCACGGTGTCCAGCACCCCGGCCATCATGGCGATGGGCATGCGGGCGGTGGCAGGATGAGCGCGGAGCTGTTGCAGCAGATCCCAGCCGTTGGTCACGGGCATCATGGCGTCGATGAGCGCCAGGTCGAAGGCCTGGCCATCGGAGACGAGCTGCAGCGCGGCCTTGGCGCCATCCACGCATACCAGTTCCACGTCCGTGCGGGCGAGAAGGCTTTCAGCAATCTTGTGGATGCTTGGATTGTCGTCCACGAGGAGAAGACGGGGCATGGGAACCTCGGGAGCCGGGAAGGTTGGCTGGGCCTAAACTAGCAGAAAAAGTGGTCTTCTACCAATTCGCTTTCAAGAGTGTGAAGGAAACGAGAACGGGATCCGGGGATTCAGCGCGGTCGCAGGACGCTGCGAATTTTCCGCAGCCGATCGCTGGGAGGCAATCGCACCAGCAGCACCCGATCGCCGACCCACACCCAGGCCACTTCGGAGGCCTCGCGCAGGGCGATCTCCGGGCCGTCGTGGAGCCAGCCCTTGACCGACACCCGCAAGGCCGATGCCGCGAGCCATTCCACGCGATAGGTGCGCAGAAGCCCTTGGCGCTGGGTTTCCTTGGGGAAGCCCTCCATGCCTTTGCCCCACCGCTGGTCCCACGCCGTCAAGGCACCCGTGTCGTCCTTCCAGCTCCAGGCGGCATCGAACGCAGGCCAAGCCTCCGCATCCTTGTCGATCTCTTTCCACTCCGCCTTCAGCAAAGGTGACAAAGCCCGGCCTTCGCTCTTGGGTTTCGTGAGCCCCATGGCGACAGGCGGATGTGCGGAGAGGGCCCCTTGGCCGACCTCCAGGCGCTTCCAGGTGCCTTCCTCCAGGCCCCAGAGGGTCCAAGTGTCGCCGCCGTCCACCCAGAGGCGATTCCAGGCGGGAAACCAGAGATGGTGATCGGCCTTCCAGGGCAGGTGCAGACACGGGCCTCGCAGATCGGCGCCATCGTCCCAGAGCTGGGCGGCCTTCGTGAGGACGCTCTTGGGTGCGGGAGGCAATCCCGGTTCGTTCCAGGGGGCCAGCGTGGTCGGCCACGGTTCGCTGTCGGTGGGGAAGGCGCTGAGCAGCCATGAACCTTCGGGGCCGGGCAGACCCAGCAACGCGGCCTTGCCATCCCAGCTGAAGCGGCTCCAGGGGCCGCTTTCGGAGGACCACAGCACGCGGCCTTCGGGCACTTCCAGCAGCTGCGTTTCGAAGCGGCGTGGCCCCAGCATGAGGGTCAGCAGCAAGCGCGTGCCCTTGATGGGATCGAGTCGTGCGGAAGCGATGGGCGCGTCGAAGCGGTAGCGCCGCCATTCCAGGCCCCTCCAGAGCAGCACTTCGCTGCGTCCGCCGGGCCCATTCGTGGCGAAGCCCTGGTTGCCCAGGAAGGGCGAGGCCGGTTCCCAGGGCGTTTCGAATCCTCCCGCGTAGGGCCAAGGCGCAGCCTGATCGGGATCGACGGTGCCCTGGAATCGAGGCGCCCAGCCATCCTGCAGGCGATATTCCGCGATGACCTCGAAGGTTTCGAGGCTCGCCGCCACCACCTCGGTGCGCGCCACGCCGCCCTGCTCGCGGCTGCGCGGACCCTGCACCACCGCCAGCAGCACGAGCATGGCGGCGATGAAGAGCGTCGCGATGAGGTAGCGTTTCGGAATCACCTCGCGTCCAACCTCCTTTGGCCTATGGTAATCGTTCAAGGGCACGATTACGTTCGAAGACGGCGTGAAAGGAAAGGTCGTCCCATGGAATCCCACCGAGGCGTCGAAACGGAAATCAAGCTCAAGATCGCGGATCTCGCGGAGATGCAGGAACGGCTGCATGCCTTGGGCTTCGTGCTGCGAGTGCCTTCCTCCCTGGAGCGAAGCGTTCTTTGGGACCGCGAGGAGGCGTTGATGCGCGAAGGCTGCGCCCTGCGCCTGCGCCGCTATGCGGAGCGCGCCTGGCTGACCTGGAAGGGAGCCAAGGTGCCCGATGCGCTGCTCAAGATCCGCCCGGAATGGGAAACGGAAATCGCCGATCCCGAAGCCATGGAGAAGATCCTCGAAGGCCTCGGCTACGCGCCCGTACTGACCATGGAAAAGCATCGGGCAATGCTGGAAGGGAACCAGCTCTCCGCCTGCCTCGATTTCACGCCCTTCGGCGCGTTCCTGGAACTGGAAGGCGAAGCGGAGGCCATCCAGCGGACCATGGCCGCCCTGGGACTCGGCGCCGAAGCCGTGGAGCGCCGCAGCTACCCGACCCTGTTCCGAGAGGCCGTCTCCGGCAAGACATAACCCCCTCACGCTCCCGTCACGAAAACGCCGCCAAGGGTTTGCCGGAGGGTCATGGGATCGTTGCGCGGCGCTTCCAGGCTAGGGATGGAGGAGGTGCTGCATGGCCCCCATCGAACTCGCCACCCAGATCGAAACCAGCCGCTTCACGGTGCGGCCGCTGGTGTCGGAGGACTATCACCGGCTTCGGGATCTTGAGGCCTCCCTTTGGAAAGAGGACGCCATCGGGGAGCTGTGCCCGCACTATCTGCGGCTGTGCACGGAGCTGTACGCCGATTGGTGCTTCCTGGCGCTGGATCGCGACCAGCCCGTGGGCTACGTGTTGAACTTCCCGAAGGGCCGCGTCAACTACTGCGCCACCCTGGCGGTGCGGCCCGAATACCAGAAGACCAAGGTCAACTACCTGCTGATTCGCGCCATGGTGAAGAAGCTCCTGGAGGAGGACATGGACGAATGCCGCTTCCTGGTGGAGCCCGACAATCACGAGGCCCGCAGCGTGCATCAATCGCTGGGCGCGCGGGTGGTGCGGGAAGTGGACGACTACTACCGCGAAGGCGATCGTCGCCTTTGGTCCGTCATCGACAAGGCGGATCT
>JAJTBC010000236.1 GCA_021287085.1 Bacillota bacterium
GTGAAGTGGGCGGCCTGGGCCGGATAGAAGCCGTTCACCAGCAGGCAAGGGCGATCCTGGGACTGGAAGGGCACTGCGTAGAAGCCGCTGCGGAGCTTGCGGGGCTTCTGGGCGAACCAAGCCGCGTCCAGGGCTTCCGCGCTGGTCTGGGGATGCAGCGCCAGCCATTCGTGCCCGCCCAGCACCGGCCCATCCAGGCCGCAGAGCTGCGCCATCTGGCTGCGCTCCGGGGGCGTCACCAGGCTGGAGGCCTGGCGCGAAAAAGCCGCCGCCTGTCGGTAGTGGCGGTCGATGATGCCCAGCCGCTCCAGCACCGGGCCTTCCATCACCAGGGTCGCATCCAGTTCCACGCCGAAGGCTTCCAGCTTGCGGAAGATCAGCTGCAGCACGGCTTCCGGTTCGCCGCCCAGGAAACACTCGGGCTTGAGCATGAGCAGGGCTTCATTCTGCCGGGAGGATGCGTTGGAGAAGGGCCGCAGCAAGCGCGTGACGGCCCCCTCCTTCACCGCTCCCAGAATGGCGGAGGACAGCGTATCCACTAGCGCCTCAGCACCAGACTGACCACGGTCTTGTCGTTGCCGCCCATGGAAATCATGATGCCGTGGTCTTTGGTCATGGGTACCTGGTAGTCCCCGGCGCGGCCCGTGAGCTGCTTCCACAGATCCACCGCCATGCGCACGCCGGAGGCGCCCGTGGGATGGCCGTAGCCGATGAGGCCGCCGCCGGTGTTGGTGGGATAGCGGCCCGTGCGCTTGTTCTCTCCCGCCAGCACCAGATCGATGCTGCCGCCGGGCTGCGCCAATTCGAGCGCTTCGAGGCTGAGCAGGCCCGTGATGCTGAAGCAGTCGTGAACCTCGATGACGCCCAGATCCTGGGGCTGAATGCCCGCCATGGCGCGGGCCTCGGCGGAAGCGCGGCGGCTGGTGGTCAGGGCCGTCTGATCGGGAGGCGGGAGCGTGAGGTTGGCGGCCGCATGGCCGTAGCCCACGATCTCCACCACGTCGTCACGGGTGAGGCCCAGACGCTCGTAGCCTTCCTTGGTGCACACGATGATGCCCGCCGCGCCATCGGACACCTTCGAGCAATCGAAGAGATTGATGTGCTCGCAGAAGGAGCGCGGATTCGGCGGCGTCAGGCCCTGAGCCACGAGATCCTTGGTGCGGTTGTGGTGCTCCTGGGCCTGGGGATTGAGCCGTGCATGTTCCACCGCCGTGGCGTACCAATGGGCCATGGCCTGGCGAGCCCGCTCGGCGCCGTACTTGGCGCTGAAGGCCCCGGCGCGATCCGAGAACCGCTGCGGGAAGAAGTAGGTGCCGCCGTTCTTGCGCTCGCCCGCAAACCAGCCCGCGCCGCCCAGGATATCCGCACCATACACCGCCTTGACGGTGTTCTGCACTTCCACGCCCATCACCAGCACGCTTTCGGCCAGGCCGCTGGCCACGCTCTTGAGGCCCGTGGCCAGGGCCAGACCGCCGGAGGCGCAGGCGCCTTCCACCCGCAGGGTGGGCTTGTACTCCAGCGAGGGATGGGCCAGGATCATGAGGGAGCCCAGGTGGCCCTGCTTGTTGAAGCGGGCCGCCATGAAGTTGCCGATCACGCCTTCGTCGATGAGCGCGGGGTCGCTGATCTGGGAGAGCACGGCCTTGCCCGCTTCCTGGATGTAGTGCTCCAGGCCGGGACGGGCCTTGCGGGGATTGAATTCCGGGCGTCCGGTGCCAAGGCTGACGGTGTAGGCGCCGGCGGCGAGGTAGAGAGGCTTGGGAAGCTGTCGCATGGGTCAAATCCTCGTAGAAGTAGCCTCAGTCGAGATAGCTGTTGATGGGGCCGTAGAGGTGGAAGAAGCCGAGCATGAGCACCTGGTTCACGTCTTCGTCGCGGTGCGCCACGCCATCGGCCACGAGCCGCTGGCCCACAGCCTTGCTGGCCCGCAGGTAATCCGCGGCCAGCTGCATGCCCAGGGTCGAAGGATTCTTGAATCCCGCGAAATAGGCCCGGAGCTTGGCCTCGCGCTCCGAATCCTTCTGCAGCCCCTTCCAGGTCATGGAAGGATCGGGGTGCGCGCCCAGCAGTGCGTCGGATTCCTTGGTCCAGGCTTCGTCGATCTTCACGTAGCTCTTGGTGTCGGGATCGAACACGCCCACGGGCTGGCCCTTCTCGTACTGCAGAATGCCGTCCTTCTGGGCACCCGACGAGGTCTGGCCGCCCTTCACGCCCATCTCGATGTAGCGGTCAATGACGGGGCTGTGCAAACCGTCCTTCAGATACTTTTCCATGACCCGCAGGATGAGCTGGAACACATCCACGCCCACGTAGTCGATGAGCTGGAAGATGCCCATGGGCCGCAGCAGCCAATCGCGGCTGACGCGGTTCACCAGCGCCACGGCCTTCACGTAGCCGTGTTCCTTGGCGAGGCGCTCCACTTCCTTCAGGCCGTGGAGACCGTCGCGCATGAAGTGGCCGTTGCCGATGAACCCCGCGATGTCGTTGGAGGGCACCACGGTCTTGCGCAGGTTCTTGGCGATGGCCACGGCGGCTTCGCGCAGCTCCGGCTCGCAATCGGCGGGCGTGATGATCTCCAGCAGCTTCTGCACCGCCGGGGGATTGTAGAAGTGGTAGCCGATGACGCGACCCTTGAGGCCCGAGGCTTCTGCCAGCGCCTGAAGGGGAATGGAGGAGGTGTTGGTGAGGAGGTACATCTCCTTGGGGCAGAGGGCCGCCAGCTCTTTGTAGAGGCCGATCTTCAGCTCTTCCTTCTCGAAGGCCGCTTCAAACACCAACGTGGAATCCTGGGCCAACGCCAGGGTCTTCCCCGTGCGGACGTGGGTCAGCACTTCATCGGCGAAGGCCTGAATCATTTCGCCGTTCTCCACCAGATCCTCGCGGTCGGCGTAAAGCTGGCGCAGGCGCGTGGTCTGGCGCTCCGCATCCTTGATGGCCTGATCCCGCAGGTAGCGCAGAAGGCCCTGCAAGGCCGTATCGCTGATGTCCACGAGGTTCAGCACGTAGGTGCGATCCTTGTTTTCGAGGGCGCGGTAGGCCATGTCCAGGGCCAGCAGCAGCGAAATGCCGCTGCCCATCTTGCCCGCAGCGCCCACCACGGTGAGGTTTTGGAGACGAGTGTTCAGTTCCATAGCAGACTCCTGAAGAAGGGGCTCATTGTCCGAGGAAGGCGGCAGGGCGCTTTTCGATGAAGGCGGTCATGCCTTCCTTCTGGTCGTGGGTGGCGAAGGTCTGGGCGAAGAGTTCCGCTTCGTAATCCTGACCCTGGGCCAACGTCGCTTCCACGCCCACGTTCACGGCCTGCTTGCAGTACGACACGGCCAGGGGGGCCTTGGTGGCGATGGTGCGGGCGATCTCCAGGCAGCGGGGCAGCAGGTTTTCGGGAGCCACCACTTCGTCGAAGAGGCCCAACTCCAAAGCCCGCGCCGCGCCGATCACTTCGCCGGTGAAGAGCAGATACTTGGCCCTGGCGCGGCCCACCAAACGGCTCAAGCGCTGGGTGCCCGCAAAGCCCGGCAGCACCCCCAGGTTCACTTCCGGCTGGCCCGCTTTGGCCTTGTCGCTGGCGATGCGGAAATCGCAGGCCATGGCCAATTCGCAGCCGCCCCCCAGGGCGAAGCCGTTCACCGCCGCGATGACAGGGCGAGGGAAGTTTTCGATGAGCGCCAGCACGCTCTGGCCCCGCCGGGCAAAGGATCGGGCCTGGGCGGGATTGAAGGCCGCCATTTCCTTGATATCGGCCCCAGCCACAAAGGCCTTGCCCGCTCCCGTGAGGATTACGGCGCGCAGTGCCGCATCCTGAGCCAGTTCCCCGAAGATCGCCTCCAGTTCGTCAAAGACCGCAAGGCTGAGCGCGTTCAAGGATTCCTGCCGATCCAGCGTCACCACGGCGATGCCGGGTTCGGGTCGTTCAAGTCGGATGCCCATGGGATTCTCCACGCAAGGTTCGTCTTAAATAGTGACACCAATCGCGCGGCGATGGCCCCAGGGCCACCGAAACAGGATCCGATTGCCCCGTGGAAATCCCTGAAAAAGTGAAATTCAGAGGAGGGTCTAGCCTTCTTCGGCCAGGGGCTCCACCACGCACAGGGGGTCACCCATGGCGACGGTCTGTCCTTCGCGGGCGCTGACCGAGGTCACGGTGCCGTGGATGGTGGATTTGATCTCGTTCTGCATCTTCATGGCTTCCAGGATCATCAGCACCTGGCCCACCTTCACTTCGTCGCCGGGCTGCACCAGCACGGCACGCACGTTGCCCGCCATGGGCGACTTGAGATCCTGGCGTCCTGCGGCCCCGGCGGCGAGCTTCATGGAGAGCTTCTTCTTGCGCTCTTCCACCACTTCGATTTCGTAGTGATCGCCCTTGATCATCACGCCGTAGAGATCCGCACCTGGTGCGGGGTCCACGTCCACTTCAAAGCTCTGGCCATCGATGAGCAGGGAAAGAATGTTGCGCTGAGGCTCGAGGAAATCCACGTCGTACGGAGTTTCGCCCAGCAACACCCGAAAGCGGCCCGGTTCCGTTTCCTGGATCTGCACTCGGGTGGGTCGGCCTCGGTAGGTGGCGATGTAGGTCATGGCAGGCTCCTATCGCTGTACGCGACCGCTTTGTTTCCAGGGCGAGGTTTCCGGTCGGTCGGGATGACCGCCCAGCATGTGTTGGGCCTTGTGCTTGTCCTGACGATAGACCTGAATGGCGGCGGCGATCTGCGCGATGTCTTCGTGAGGCATGGGCCGGGCCGCATCCGCAGGCCGGAAATGGTTGTCGATGTAGTGGGTGTCGAAATCCCCTTCGGCGAAGGATTCGCTGCCGATGACGCGGGCATGGAAGGGAATGGTGGTCTTGATGCCCTTCACGGCGTATTCGCCCAGGGCCCGCAGCATGCGCGTGATGGCGCGCTCCCGGGTGCTGCCCCACACCACCAGCTTGGAAAGCATCGGGTCGTAGTGGATGGGCACGTCGAGGCCTTCGTACATGCCGGATTCGTCGCGCACCCAGGGGCCGCCGGGCACACGCAGGCCGATGATCTTGCCGGGGGTGGGCAGGAAGTTGTTGTCGGGATCTTCGGCGTAGATGCGGCATTCGATGGCGTGGCCGTCCAGGTGGATGTCCTCCTGGGTGAAGGGCAGCGGATCCCCATAGGCCACCTTGATCATTTCCTTGCAAAGATCCACGCCCGTCACCATTTCCGTGATGGGGTGCTCCACCTGCAGTCGCGTGTTCATTTCCAGGAAGAAGAACTCCTTGGTCTTGCCCGATACGATGAACTCCACGGTGCCTGCGGAATCGTAGTCCACGCTGCGCGCCGCCTTGATGGCCGCCTCGCCCATGGCCTTGCGCATCTCCGGATCCACCAACGTGGAGGGCGCTTCTTCGATGACCTTCTGGTGGCGACGCTGAATGGAACATTCCCGTTCGGGGAAGTACACGATATTCCCATGCTTGTCGCCCAGCACCTGGATCTCCACGTGACGCGGGCTTTCGATGTAGCGCTCCAGGTACACGGCCTCGTCGTTGAAGGAAGCCAGGGCTTCGGCGCGCGCGGCGCGAAACGCACCCGGCACGTCCTCCATGCGCGTGACCATGCGCATGCCTTTGCCGCCGCCGCCAGCCGCGGCCTTCATCATCAGGGGCAGGCCGATCTTTTGCGCCCATTCCATGGCGTGGGCTTCGTCCCGCAGGTTCTCCTTCATGCCCGGCACCAGCGGCACGCCCATTTCCGCTGCGGCCACGCGGGACGTGGTCTTGTTGCCCATCACCCGGATGGCCTTGGTGTTGGGCCCGATGAAGGTGATGCCCTGAGCGGCGCAGCGCTCCGCGAATTCCGCGTTTTCCGACAGGAACCCGTAGCCCGGATGAACGGCATCCGCGCCGGTGATGCGCGCCACTTCCAGGATGCGATCCATGTTCAGGTAGGATTCGCGGCTGGGAGCGGGACCCACGCAGTAGGCTTCATCGCAGACCCGCACGTGAAGGGCCGTGCGATCCGCTTCGGAATAGATGGCCACGGTGGGAATGCCCAGCTCCACGCAGGCGCGATGCACCCGAATGGCGATCTCCCCGCGATTGGCGATCAGGATTTTCTTGAACATCGTGGATTCCTTGAAAGAGGTTCATCCCAAAAGCACAAAGGCAGCACCAAGAAAAACGTCAATGCTCCGTGTCTTCGCCATGAATCATTTTCCTGCCCCTACAACGGCAAATTGCCATGCTTGCGGGGCGGATTGCGATCCCGCTTGTTCTTGCAGGCTTCCAGGGCGCGGATGAGCTTGGGTCGCGTCTGGGCCGGCTCGATCACTTCTTCGATGTAGCCCAGTTCGGCGGCGTTGTAGGGGTTGGCGAAGGCGTCACGATAGTCGTCCACCAACTCCTTGCGGCGGGCTTCTGTATCTTCCGCCCGCAGGATCTCGGCCCGGTGGATGATGTTCACGGCGCCTTCGGGGCCCATCACGGCGATCTCGGCGGTGGGATAGGCCACGCAGTAGTCGGCGCGAATGTTCTTGGAGTTCATCACGCAGTAGGCGCCGCCGTAGGCCTTGCGGGTGATGACCGTGAGCTTGGGCACCGTGGCCTCGGCGATGGCATAGAGCAGCTTCGCGCCGTGCTTGATGATGCCGCCCAGCTCCTGGCCCACGCCCGGCAGGAAGCCCGGCACGTCCTCGAAGAAAATGAGCGGGATGTTGAAGGCGTCGCAGAAGCGCACGAAGCGCGCGCCCTTGAGGGAGGAATCCACGTCGATGGCCCCGGCCAGGAAAGAAGGCTGGTTGGCCACGATTCCCACGGAGCGACCGTTGAGCCGCGCGAAGCCCACCACGATGTTCTTCGCGAAATGCTCCTGCACCTCGAAGAACACGCCATCGTCCACCACGGCCTTGATGAGCTCCTTCATGTCGTAGGGCAGGTTCGGGTTCTCGGGCACCAGCGTGTTCAGCGCGATGTCCGCACGATTGGGATCGTCCTGGCAAGGCTTCAGCGGCGGATCATCCTGGTTGTTGGAGGGAATGTACGAGAACAGTTCCCGGATCATCAGCAGGCATTCCTCGTCGTCCTGACTGGCGAAATGGGCGCAACCGGAGCGCTCGTTGTGGGTCATGGCGCCGCCCAGTTCTTCCTTCGTCACGTCCTCGTGGGTCACGGTCTTGATGACCTCCGGCCCGGTGATGAACATGTACGAGGTGTCCTTCACCATGAACACGAAATCGGTGATGGCGGGCGAATACACGGCTCCGCCCGCGCAGGGGCCCATGATGGCGCTGATCTGGGGCACCACGCCGGAGGACAGCACGTTGCGCAGGAAGATATCGGAATAGCCCGCGAGGGACTGCACGCCTTCCTGGATGCGGGCGCCGCCGCTATCGTTGAGGCCGATCACGGGAGCGCCGTTCTTCAAGGCCATGTCCATGATCTTCACGATCTTTTCGGAAAAGGCCTTGGAGAGCGAACCGCCGAACACCGTGAAATCCTGGGCGAAAACGTACACCAGGCGCCCGTCGATGGCGCCGTAGCCCGTCACCACGCCGTCACCAGGGATGCGCGTCTTTTCCATGCCGAAGTTGTTGCAGCGATGCAGCACGAACTTGTCGATCTCGGTGAAGCTGCCTTCGTCCAGCAGCATGGCGATGCGCTCGCGGGCCGTGAGACGACCGCTGGCGTGGTGCTTGTCGATCTTGTCCTGGCCGCCGCCCAGTTCAGCCTGCTCGGTTCGGCGCTTGAGCTGCGCCAGTTTTTCGTCGAGGGAATGGGACATGGAAGCTCCCTGAAGCGATGGAAGGATGAAGGTCAGAAACGATTAAAGCAGCTTGGCGATGGTTTGCAGCTGCATGAAAGAAGTTCCTTCATAAATGCGACCCACCTTGGAATCCCGGAAGAGCTTCTCCATGGGGTAGTCCTTGGTGAAGCCGTAGCCGCCCAGGAGCTCCAGAGACTGGCTGGCCACCCACTCCGCCATGTCGCTGGCGTAGTACTTGGCCATGGCTGCTTCCTTCACGTAGGGATGGCCGCTTTCGCGGAGTCGGGCCGCGTTGTACGTGAGCAGTCGCGCCGCTTCGATGCGCGTGGCCATTTCCGCCAGTTTCATCTGCACCGCCTGGAAACTGAAGAGCGGGTGACCGAACTGCTTGCGCTCATGGGTGTAGGCCAGCGCATGGGCGTGAGCGCCTTCCGCAAGGCCCAGCATCTGCGCTGCGATGCCGATGCGGCCCTCGTTGAGGGTTTCGATGGCCACCTTGTAGCCCTTGCCCACCTCGCCCAGCACCTGATCCTTGCCTACCCTCACCTCCTCGAAAACCAGCTCGCAGGTGGAGCTGGCGCGAATGCCCAGCTTGTTCTCCTTCTTGCCCACGGTGAAGCCGGGCGTATCGCGCTCCACGATGAACGCGGTGATGCCCTTGTAGCCCGCATCGGGATTCACCGTGGCGAAGATGATGAAGATGCCCGCCTGCTGGGCGTTGGTGATCCACAGCTTGGCGCCGTTCAGCACGTAGCCGTCGTCCGTGGGAGTGGCCTTGCACTTCAGCGCGAAGGCATCCGATCCCGAACCCGATTCCGAAAGGGCGTAGGCGCCTACCTTGTTCTTGGCCAGGCGGGGCAAATACTTGGCCTTCTGCGCCTCCGAGCCCCAGCGCAACAGACAGTTGTTCACCAGCGTGTTGTGCACGTCCACCAGCACGCCCACGGAAGGATCCACCTTCGAAAGCTCCTCGATGACCAGCAGCGCGTTGAAAAAAGTGGAGCCGATGCCGCCGTAGGCTTCGGGAATCTCAACGCCCATGATGTCGAGCTCGAAGCACTTCTGCACCAGCTCGTCGGGCATCTGCTGGGATTCGTCCATGCTCATGCGGATGGGTTCGATTTCGTTCTTGGCGAAATCGGCGATCATCTCGCGGAAGGCCTGTTCTTCTTCGTTCAGCAGGGTCAAAGCCGACATGATTCCTCCAAATGGGGCTGGGTGAAGTTTGCGCTACAGCATAGCAACAATGCGCCCGGCGCCATGGAGACCGGGCTGCGGTGGAATGGGCTCGCCGCGCAGCTTCCAGGGCCGCAGCGGGAGGAGCGGAAAAGGCCTTGAGCGGCGAAGGGTGCGTGTGCCATTCACATGGCCCTTCGATAGCGCCCGCCCACGTCATAGAGGGCCTGGGTGATCTGGCCGAGGCTGGCGACGCGGGTGGTTTCGAGCAGGGTCTCGAAGAGATTGCCGCCTTCGAGGGCGCAGCGTTTCAAGCGCTCCAGAGCGGGCCCCGCCTCGGCGGCGTGCGCTTCGTGGAAACGCCTCAACCGTTCCAGGCGCTCCTGCTTTTCTTCGGCGGTGGCGCGAATCACCGGAACGAAGGCTTCTTCCTCCTGCGGTCGCAGGTAGGTGTTCACGCCCACCACAGGCAATTCGCCGGAGTGTTTTTTGGTTTCGTAGAGCAGGGACTGCTCCTGGATGCGAAGGCGCTGGTACTGGGTTTCCATGGCCTTCAGCACACCGCCACGGGCATTGAGGCGAAGGAATTCCTCCAGCACCGCCTCTTCCACCCGATCCGTGAGCTGTTCCATGAAATGCGAGCCCTGGAGCAGGTTCTCGTTGAGGTAGAGGCCGAATTCCTGGGTGATGATGAGCTGGATGGCCATGGCCAGCCGCACGGATTCCTCCGTGGGCGTCGTGATGGCCTCGTCGTAGGCGTTGGTGTGCAGGGAATTGCAGTTGTCCGTGAGGGCCGTGAGGGCCTGAAGCGTGGTGCGAATATCGTTGAACTTCATTTCCTTCAGATGCAGCGACCGCCCGGAGGTCTGCACGTGGTACTTGAGCTTGCCGTGGCGCTCCGAGGCTCCGTACACCTCGCGCATGGCGATGGCCCAGATGCGCCGCGCCACGCGGCCCAGCACGGCGTACTCGGGATCGAGACCCGAGCTGAAGAAGAACGAAAGGTTCGGCGCGATCTCGTCGATGGTCATGCCGCGGCCCAGGTAGTACTCCACCAGGGTGAAGCCGTTGGCCAGGGTGAAGGCCAGCTGCGTGACCGGGTTGGCGCCCGCTTCGGCGATGTGGTAGCCGGAGATGCTTACGGAGTAGTAGTTCCGCATCTCGTTCTGGATGAGGAAGGCCTGCACGTCGCCCATCATGCGGAGGGCGAACTCGATGGAGAAGATGCAGGTGTTCTGGGCCTGATCCTCTTTCAGGATATCGGCCTGAACTGTGCCGCGCAGGGCGCGAAGGGTGTCGTGGCGCAGCTTCGTGGCTTCTTCAGGGGTAGGTTCCTTCCCGTGGGTTGCGCGCCAGCGGTCCAGTTGCTGATCGATGGCGGTGTTGAAGAACATCGCCAGGATCACCGGCGCGGGACCGTTGATGGTCATGGACACCGAGGTGCTGGGCGCGCACAGCTCGAAGCCCGCATAGAGCGCCTTCATGTCCTCCAGGGTGGCGATGCTCACGCCGCTTTCGCCCACCTTGCCGAAGATGTCGGGCCGCTGGGCGGGATCTTCGCCGTAGAGCGTGACGGAATCGAAAGCCGTGGAGAGCCGGTGGAAGGTCTCGCCATCGCACAGGTAATGGAAGCGCCGGTTGGTGCGCTCCGGGCCGCCTTCGCCCGCGAACTGCCGCTTGGGAAATTCGTCCGTGCGCCGGAAAGGAAAGACGCCCGCCGTGTAGGGGAAGGAGCCGGGCACATTCTCCTGGCGCAGGAAGCGCACGATCTCGCCCCAGCGATCCGTTCGGGGCAGCGCCACCTTGGGAATGGCGAGCCCCGACAGGCTCTCGGTGGTCAGGGCCACCGATTGATCGCGATCGCGCACCTTGAAGACGAATCGATCGCCGTCGTAGGCCGTTTTCAAGGCTTCCCAATCCCGAATCAGCGTTTCGCCCTCCGCGCCAAACCGCGTTCGGCTTTCCTGGAAACGGGCTTCCAGCATGGGACTTTCCACTTCGCGCCGCGCCACGTCCAGGGCCTGAAGATGATCGCCCTGGGCCGCGAGACGCGCCGTGGCGTCTTTGTAGTCCCGCACCGCCTTCACCAGGGTCTGCAGGTAGTTCTGCCGCTCCACCGGAATGAGCGGCTTGCGGTGATCCGTGGAAAAGGCCTCCAGGCCTGGATCGGGAAAGGACGAACGCAGGTCAAGGCCATGTTCTTCCCGGAGCTTTCGGAGCAGGTCCAGGTAGAAACGATCCACCCCGGCATCGCTGAATCGCCCGGCCGCCGTGCCATAGACGGGCAGATCCTCGTCGGAACCGGCCAGCTCCCGGTTGCGCCGCACCTGCCGCCGCACTGCCATGAGCGCATCTTCGGCCCGTTTGTCCTCGAACTTGTTGACGACCACGAACTGGGCGAAATCCAGCATGTTGATCTTTTCGAGCTGGGTGAGCGCGCCGAATTCACTGGTCATCACGTAGATCGCCACGTCAGCCATCTCGGTGATTTCGGTATCGCCCTGGCCGATGCCCGTGGTTTCCACCAGCACCAGGTCTGCCCCGGCACGGCCCAGTAGCGCCGCGCCGCGTCGGATGGAGGCCGCCGCATCCTGGCCCGCCGCCACGCTGCGGAAGAAAACGCGGTCGTTTTCGGCTGTATTCATGCGCAGGCGATCCCCCAGCAGAGCCCCACCGGAGCTTTTGCGGGTGGGATCCAGGGCCAGGACGCCCAGCTTCAGGTTCGGGAAATCCAGCAGGAAGCGCCGCACCAGCTCGTCCGTGAGGGAGCTTTTCCCGGCACCGCCCGTGCCTGTGAGCCCCACCACGGGCACCGGGCTCTTTTCCGCCGTGCCCCTGGCCAACGCCTCACTCAAGGCCCAGGAGAGGGCGCGAAGGTGCCCCCAACGGGGTTCGCCCGCCGGAACCGGGGCCGCCACACCAGAGCGGATGCGGGCCATCACGTCGGCGATCATGCCTTCCACGCCCAGAGCCATCCCATCGTCCGGGGTATAGATTTTTTCCACGCCCAGGCGATGCAATGTGGCGGCTTCTTCGGGCAGGATCACGCCTCCGCCGCCACCAAAGACCTTCACGTGTCCCGCCCCTTCTTCCCGCAATCGCTGGGCCAGGTAGCTGAAGAACTCCATGTGGCCGCCCTGGTACGACGACACGCATACGGCATCGGCATCCTCTTCCACGGCCGCCTTCACGATGTCCGCCACGCTGCGGTTATGGCCCAGATGGATGACCTGGGCTCCCTGCTTCACCAGCAGGCGACGCACGAGGTTGATGGCGGCATCGTGCCCATCGAAGAGCGCCGCCGCCGTGACAATGCGGACGGGCGACTTGCCTTCAGCCATGGAACCTCCGAAGCGGGAAAAGGATCAGGGGTTGGATGCCGTTCGACCCGGAAATGTCCCCGATCTTTTTGTCGCGGCATTGGCGCTATGCTGGGCCGATGCGGTACGCGTCCCTGGCTTCGGGCTCCAAAGGCAATTGCCATGCGCTCTCGGACGGAGAGCGCATCCTGCTCGTGGACGCAGGGCTTTCCTTCCTGCAGATCCGGGAGCGGCTGGAGCAATTGGGCTGGGATAAGGACCAGGTGCAGGCCGTGGCCTTCACCCACGAGCACAGCGATCACATCGCGGCCCTGCCGGTGCTGCTCAAGCGCACGAATTGGGCGTTCATGGCCACCGAGGCCACGCTGGAGGCCATCTGCCGCATCAAGGGCGTGACGGTGCCCGCCTCCCGCTGGATTCCCCTCCGCCCAGGCCACGCCATCGACTGGAACGGATGGCGGGTGCTGCCCTTCGCCACGCCCCACGATGCGGTGGATCCCGTGGCCTACCGCATCGAAGCCGGGGGCCATGCCGTGGGGATCGTGACCGATCTTGGCCATCCCACCGCGCTGGTGGGGGATCATTGCGCGGATCTGGATCTGCTGGCCCTGGAGGCCAATCACGATATCCAGATGCTTCGAGAGGGCGAGTATCCCCCGGCGCTGAAGGCCCGCATCCTCAGCCGGGTGGGCCATCTCAGCAATGTCGCCATGGCGGAATTGCTGGCCCGAGTGGTTTCCTCCAAGCTCAAGGCCGTGACGCTCTCTCATCTCAGCGAGCAGAACAACGATCCTCAGCTGGCGCGCTTCGCGGCGCAAGACGTGTTGCGGAGCTGGAATATCCAGCTTCACGTTTCCCATCAACGGGAGCCTTTGGAGATAGGTCCAAAGGCGGGATGACCTGGGCCCCTGTCGCACCTCAATGATGCGATGATGGGCAGGTATAATCCGCTCAGGATGACGTCATGAAGCTTCTGCGATCCCTTGTTCCGCTTGTTCTGGTGTCGGGCTGCGCCATGGCCCAAACGCCCATCTTCGGCGATGGGGCCGCTGTGGGCGGCAGTCGGGTCTTTTCCGAAGGCCTCAATCCCCTGGGCAATTCCGCCCGCTTCGATCGCCCCGCTTCCGGCGTGCATCTGGGCTGGACCCAGGGGGATGAAGGGGACAAGAAGACCTTCGATGCCCTCAAATCCATCGGCGACATCACCCAGCTCAGCGGGAACCTCGCCGCCCTGACGGATCAGGGCTGGGCACAACGCACCCGGGCCTTCGGCGTGGCCTATGTGGACCGAGGCGTTCATTCGTCGCTGGTGCATGAGGAAACCACCGGGCTGCTGGCCCAGGTCAACGGACCGGCCACGGCCTTCGATCTGAGGCGGGCGGTGGTGGATCGCGTCGCCTTCGGCGCGGGCAGCTTCGAGCAGGGTTCCGGCTACGGCATGATGATCCGCGTGGAGCGATGGCGCACGGGGCAGGCCATCCAGCCCTTGCCCCTGGGACAGACGCCCGATTTCCTGGCCTATGCCGATACGCAGCACACGGCGGTTTCCCTGAACGTGGATTTCGGCTACACCCGTGAGCTCATGACGGGCCTCCGTTTCGGGGCCACCGTGGACCGCCTGGTCCCCCGGCATTTCCGGGACGTGTACGAGCAGCCCCAGCTGAGGCTCGGCTTCCAGATGGATCTGGGCACCTTCGCCCAGGTGAGCTTGGACTCGGACGTGAACAAGGCCATGCGCATGCCCTTCCCCGTGCGCCAGCGCATCACCACGGCCTCGCTGCGCCTGATGCCCAATGCCGCCTTCAGCGTCACGCTAGGCGCCGAGCGCCGTAGCGTCAACGGGCAGGCGCAGATCAAGGGCGGCGCCAACCTCATGTTCCAGGCTTCGACATGGCGCATCGGCGCCGGGCTTCAGTTGAGCCAGGATCGGCCCATGACGGCCTTCACCTATTCGTGGTTCTGATGAAGGCGCTGTTCTGCTCCCTGCTGTTGGCCGCGAGTGCCGTGGCCCAGC
>JAJTBC010000240.1 GCA_021287085.1 Bacillota bacterium
ACTGGGCATGGACACCACGCGCGTGGCGATGCCTTCGGCTTCCAGCGCGATGCGGGCCTCCAGCGCCAGATGCACCTCGGAGCCGGTCGCAAGGAGGATCAGGCGCGGCGCGGCGCTGGCTTCTTCCAGAATGTATGCGCCCCGGTCGGCCTGGGCCGCTTTGACGGCGTCCAGCACGGGCAGCTTCTGGCGCGTGAGCGCCAAACCCACCGGACCTTTGGCCTGCATCGCCACTTTCCACGTCGCCACGGTCTCGTTGGCATCGGCGGGACGAATCACCGTCATGCCCGGAATGAGGCGCAGGGACATCACCTGCTCGATGGGCTGATGGGTGGGGCCATCCTCGCCCACGCCGATGCTGTCGTGGGTCCACACGTAGGTGACCGGCTGCTTCATCAGCGCCGCAAGGCGTACGCTGGGCTTCATGTAGTCGCTGAAGATGAGGAAGGTGGCGCCGAACACGCGCATGCCGCCGTGAAGGCTCATGCCGTTGAGCACCGCGCCCATGGCGTGTTCGCGAATGCCGAAATGGAAATTGCGGCCACTCTCCGTGGCGGAAAACGTGCCTGCGCCCTTCATCTCCGTGTTGTTGGAAGGTGCCAGATCCGCGCTGCCGCCCAGCAGATTGGGAACCGAAGCCGCCAAGGCTTGCAGGGTCTTGCCGCTGGCTTCGCGGGTGGCGGCCTTCTCGGAGCTGGCGTAGGTGGGCAGGGAGGCGGCCCAATCCTTGGGCAATTCGCCCTTCATGAATTGCTCGAATTCGTCGGCTTCCTGCGGGAAAGCCGCACGATAGGCCGCGAAGCGCGCCATCCATTCCTTCTCCGCTTCAGCGCCCTTGCCCTGCACAGACCGCCAATGATTCAGAGCGTCTGCAGGCACCTCGAAGGATGCTTCGGGATTGAAACCTAGGATCTTCTTGGTGGCTTTGATCTCTTCCGCGCCCAAGGGGGCGCCGTGCGCGTGATGGGTGTTCTGCTTGGTGGGCGCAGGCCAACCGATGATGGTGCGGCAATCGATGAGGGTGGGATTGTCCGTGGGGCGCGCGGCCTCGTCGAAGGCGCGATGCAACGCGGCGAGATCTTCGCCGTCTTCCACTTTCACCACGCGCCAGCCCATGGCTTCGAAGCGCTTCGGCACATCCTCGCTCCAGGCCAGATTCGTGTCGCCTTCGATGGTGATGCGGTTGTTATCCCACACCACCACCAGCTTGTTGAGCTTCAGATGCCCCGCCAGACTGGCCGCTTCGTACGAGATGCCTTCCATCAGACAGCCGTCGCCCGCGAAGGCATACGTGCGGTGATTCACGATCTCGTGACCGGGCCGGTTGAAGCGGGCCCCCAACCAGCGCTCTGCGATGGCCATGCCCACGGCGTTGCCGATGCCCTGCCCCAGCGGCCCCGTGGTGGTTTCCACGCCAACCGTGTGGCCGAACTCGGGATGCCCCGGCGTTTTGGAACCCCATTGGCGGAAGGCCTTCAGATCTTCCAGCTCCAGCCCGTAACCGGACAGGTAGAGCAGGCTGTACATGAGCATGGACGCATGGCCGCAGCTCAATACGAAGCGGTCCCGGTCAGGCCAGGACGCATTGGCGGGATTGTGCTTGAGGAACTGGGTCCACAGCATGTAGGCCGCAGGAGCCTGGGCCATGGGCGTGCCCGGATGGCCGCTGTTGGCCTTCTGCACGGCATCCATGCTGAGGCATCGCACGGTGTCGATGCACAAACGGTCGATGGGGTTGGGGACGAAAGCCACGAATCACCTCGTGGGACCATTCTCCCAAATCCCGCCCCTGGTTGCACCAAGAGGCCCGGAGAAGAACGAGACAGAAAGGATTCCACCGGAAAAAGGTGGGATGCTCCGAGGCGCGCCTTTCAATGGCGGTCGAGGTCGATGCGATTCAGCACCCACCGCGCCACGGGAATGGAAAGACTGTTGCCGAGCAGCTTGTAGCGGGTTTCCAGCGGCCATGCCGAAGGCAGGCGGAAGGTCGAAGGAAGCCCCAGCAATCGAGCGATTTCGCCCAAGGAAAAACGGCGCACGCCTTTGTCGGTGAGCAGGAATGAACCGCTTCCCACGTAGCGCCGCCCGTAGCCACCAATGAAGCAGGCCGTGCGGCGATCCTCCGCTCGCACCAGATCCAGCCCCGGCTTGTGTTTGGCCAAGATGGCCTCGCTCAGGTACAGCGAAAGATCTTCCTCAGCATCGAGATACTTTCCGACGACATCTGGAACCCTGTCGGGCGGCTCCTCAAGCAAGAGTTTCTTTTGGGAAGCCACCAGAAAGAAGCGAGGGCGCTGGTTGGGAATGCCGAAGCGCGTGGGGCAGAGTTCGAATTCCGCACAGTGGAAGCCGTGCCGCTGCAGGATTCCATCCAGACGCTCATGGGCCTCGCTGCCCCGAAAACCCGAGACGTTCTCCAGCACCAGATGATCGGGAGGAGCTGCGTCGAGAATCTCCAGCAGGCGCAGAAAGGCTCGCGAGCGGCTATCTTCCAGCCCCTGCTGGTTGCCCATGCGGCAGAAGGGCTGACAGGGCGGACTCATCATCCAGAGATGGGCGCCATGGGCCAGGATCTGCGAACGGGGAAGACTGGCCACTTCCCGGGCAAGGCAGGCCTCTCCGTGGTTCAGCAGGTAGGCTGCCTGCGCCGCAGGGCTGATGTCGTAGGCGGCCTCCACCTGTCCCCGCTCCCCCAGGGCGTAGCGCCATCCACCGATGCCGCAAAAAAGCTCCAGGGCACGAAGAACCCCAACCTCGCTCTCCCCCGCCATCACTTTTTCCAAAGCACCATGCGGATTTCGTTTCCCTGGGCATTGTAGGTGACTTCATCCATGACGAGGCGGATGAGCCTCAGGCCACGCCCAGACGGATCCGCCACGATATCGTCGCTGAGGCGGGCGAGGTTGCGCACATCAAATCCTGGCCCTTCGTCGCGAATGACCACCTGACAGCGATCGGGGCTCAATTCGAGGAAAACATCGATGGCCCGTTGCCCGTACCGCGAATCCGCAAGACGTTCTGCGCGCAGCGAGGAGTAGGCGTCCTCCTCTCCCAGCAAATCGCCCTTCAGCGACGAATCCATCTCGAGATTGCCGTGTTCCAAGGCATTGACCAGGGCCTCGTGATAGGCCATGGCGATGACATCCACATTGTTGGTGGAGGCGAATCCCATGGGCACCAGGCGGTCCGTGAGATGCGCCACCGTGCTGGGAATGTCCATCCGGTCGCTGCGGAAACGGAAATGCCGGAACTCCCGCACCAAGCCCTTGAGCCGCGCCTCCACCCCCTTGAACTCCCGATGGGTTTCCACCAGGTAGAGCACCTGTCGCAACAGATCCTGAAGGGCCAAGGGTTTCTGGAAAAGATTGGCCGCGCCAAGGCGCATGGCCTGCATGGCGTATTCGAGAGAGGCCTGCCCCGTCATGAGCATCACGGGAATCCGAGGATCTACGGCCTTCACGCGGCGAATCACCTCGAAGCCGTCCACATCGTCCATGTTGATGTCCGAGAGCACCAGGTCCGTTCCCAGTGCTTCCAGCTCCCGCAGAGCCTTCTCGGCGTCGGAGAAAGGATGCACCACGAGACGGCACTCCTTCAGGGCCATGGTCACCATGGCCAGCACCGCGCGATCGTCATCGATCACCATCACTTGCGGGGGATTCACCGAGTTCATGGAGTTCCCTCTGTTTTTCCAGGAAGAGGAAGAAAAGGTTCGATGAGCGCCAACGTGCGTGCCAGAGAGCCTTCGAGCGAAGCAGGCAGCGAGGGCGCAGGACCCAGACCGGGCCGCAGAGCGGCATCGCGGAGTTGTTCCACGAGCGCCTGTTCGAGCGCCTCGAAGGAAGCCACTCGAAGGAGCCCCGCTTCCCGCAGGGGTTTCACGAGATCCTCGAAGTTGGTGTAGCCTTCGCCGACGAAGGTGGGCAGCCCCCAACGCACCGGCTCCAACGGGTTGTGGCCGCCGTGCCAGCCCCACCCGCCACCCACCAGGGCCACGGTGCCTTCCCCGTAGGCGCTAGGCAATTCTCCCAAGGTGTCCAGCAGCAGAGCTTCCCTGGAGGCCCAGAAGTCACTCTCATCAGGCCACGGCTGGGAAGCTCGGTGAAAGGCCAACCCCGCTTCCGAAAAGAGGCGAGCGACCTCCTCGAAGCGCCGCGGCTGGCGCGGGGCGAGCAGCAGCCGCAAAGAAGGGAAATCCTCGCGCAGGCGCTGCCAAAGCGTCAGGATCGCGCGTTCTTCGCCCTCCACGGTGTTGCCCGCCACCAGGATCGGCGCCTCGGCCCAGGCTCTTCGCAGCACCTTCCAGCCGTCATGCAAAGCCGCAGGCGCGGGCAAATCCGCCTTGAGATTGCCGCCCACATCCACTCGTGGCGCGCCCAGACGCCGGAATCGCTCGGCACTCTCGCTATCGCGAGCGGCCACCATGGAAAGCCGCGAGGCCGCTCGCCGCATCCACGGACCGCCGCGCTCCAGGCTGCGGGCCGTCAACCGGCCGTTCACGATCAATCGCGGCACATCGCACCGCTGCAGTTCTCGCAACAGATTGGGCCATAGCTCCGTTTCGAGAGCCAAGAAAGCTCCCGGCTTTGTCTGAAGAAAAGGTTGCAGCCCCTTTGGATCATCCAGCGGAAAGGCTCCTCCGGTCACGCCCCACTGGGTTTGTTTCCGGGCCAACAGTTCCATGCCTGCTTCGGTGCCCGTCGTCACGTGCA
>JAJTBC010000267.1 GCA_021287085.1 Bacillota bacterium
GCACGAAATCCCGGTGTCTTCGAAAAGGCTATGAAGACTGGATTCCCGGGGGTTGGGCTAAAGGGGTGCCGATTACGGTGCAACAGTGCGTGCAATGCGGCGCAGCATATACCTCCCCCAGGCTGCAGGAAACGTTCAAGCATCTGGCTTTCGAAGGAGCCTACCCGTTCTACGAACGAGCACGCACTGACCGTTTGCAAGCGACTCAAGCCGAGATCGAGGCTCCCTTTCAAACGCGAGTATCGGACCTGGAAGCGTTGTTCCCCGAGGCTGGGTACGTGCTGGATGTGGGCATGGGCGATGGGGTGTTCCTGGCCATGATGGCTCGCCGCGGGTGGCGGGTCGCGGGAGTGGATGTGGAAGCCGACGTGGTGGCCTACGCGCAGCGACACTGGGGAATTCAAGAAGTTCAAGTGGCGGATGCGGAGCGGGATGCGCTACCGCAAGGGCCTTTCGACGCCATCACCCTATGGGGAATGTTCCAGTTGGCCTATGAGCCAACAGCCCTGTTGGATAAGCTGCGGGCGCGACTGGCTCCCAATGGCGTACTCGCCATTGGCGTTTCGAATATGGAAGGTCTTGGATCACGGCTGTTCCGTTCCCATTGGCGAGGCCTTGGCCTGCCCCGACATTTGGTGCATTACACTCCCGATCGATTGACCCGGCTCTTGGAATCGTGCGGATTCCGTGTGGAGCGGGTGACTTTCGAGACGCCTGAATGGATTCTTCGTCCATCCTTGCAGGCCGCACTGCGCCTAGAAGGGTGGCCGGGACGCATTATCGGGAAAACCATCGCCATGCTTTGGAAACCCTTGGGTGGAAGCCGACTGGGAGATACGTTCCGAATCTTCGCTAGGCCTGAAGCCGTGGCTCCGGTTCCGATGCCATCTCCAACGTCCACGCCCACCGAACCAAATGAAGGTGATGTTCCGCCTCCAGGCGCCTGATGCGCAGATCGCAACTCAATCGCGTACGTTCAGATTGGTCCGCGTTGTTCATCTTGCAGACATCGGCGGTGAGCTCCATTCCCCAAGCTCTGCGCATCTCCCATCGAGTGCGACTCTCGACACGGCGCATGATCATGCGGTGAATCACCCGCTCTCCCCAATCGCCAAAAGCCCCTGAAAGCATTCGCTCAATTCGATTACGAGCGCGCGAGGAAGATGCAGCTGGACCCAGAGGCGATTCTGGTGGAACCCAGGCCGGATAGAACTGGCGCACCCAATCGTTGGTGGCCCAGAACCTCTGAAACAAATCATGGTTCCAAACAGGCTTGAGGAACACGATCTCGGTGGCCGTAAACAGATCGCGGCGAGGAATCATCAAGGCATTTTCGGCAATGCGATAGTTAATGCAGAAGTGTTTTTGTCGATCTGCCGAGAGAAGCTTTCGCCATCGGCCCTGGATCGCGTGACACCACCACAGGCGCCGCTCCGGTGTCACCATAAAGAAATCTATGTCCCCGCATTCATCCTGAGTGCCTTTGGACAACGAACCGGAAATGGCCAACCCAGAGACGAAAGGAAGCGCCTGCAGTCGTGCGGTGGCGCCGGAAATCCATGCCGACCAGGATTCGGCTCGCTGTTCCCGATCCAATCGCAGGAACGGCAAATGTTCATCTCCGGCCAAATAATAGTAACCATGGGCTTCGCCCACCCAGCCCTGAGCCATCAGATCCGCGAGAACGGTCTGAATCTGTTGGGAAGTTTGGTGGAGAAACTGTTGGAAAGGGACCAACTCCTCCAGGGTGAGCGCATGCCTGAACGTGGAGAAATAGGCCAGAGTGGCCAGCAGCGCGGAGGGCTCAGGGGCGACATTTCTCGGTGCTTTCGGCACGGATGGGAACTGAGCCTTGGACATGAAGAACCTGTAAAAAGCTGTGAAATGCTTGGGTGGCAACTCCCGAACAAAGGAACAAACAGGATCTCTGCTTGAACACGCACTCGGTGGTGAGGGTTAGATGCCCTTCGAGGAAAAAGAGTTCCCAGGAACGCGTCATTGAACATCGAGAACGGAGCGCGGAACGTGCCAGCACTCCGTCTTGACATTGCGAAACGTTTTACGGTTTGGCGTCAAAGGCCCTGTTGCGCACCATATCCTCGGTTTTCCAAGGCGCAGCACCGCCGCCCAGGTACTTCTGGAACCACTCCAGGTGCGCGTTGTAGTACACCGGCATGGATTTCAGATTGTCGGGCCAGTGCCCATCATTCTTGAACACCAGGAGTCGGCTGGGCACGTTCATGAGCTGAAGGCCCGTGAAGAACTGCAGGCTCTGGGTGTAGGGCACGCGGTAATCGCGTTCGCCGGTGATGACGAGGCAGGGAGTCTTGAAATTCTTCACGTAGTTGGCAGGGTTCATCTGCGCGTACAGCGCGGGGTTGTCCCAGGGCGTGCCTTTGAGATCCCATTCCGGGAACCACAATTCTTCGGTGGCGCCGTGCATGGAAGGCAGATCGTACACGCCCATCATGGCGGCCATGGCCTTGTAGCGCGTGCTGTGGCCCTCCAGCCACATCATGGCGTAGCCGCCCCAGCTCCAGCCCATGGCGCCCATGCGGTTCGCATCCACGTAGGGAAGCTGGGCGAGGGCGTCGGTCACTTTTTCGATATCGGTCATGACCTTCCCGTTCCAGTCACCGCTGATGGCATCGGTGAAAGCCTGGCCGTAACCCGTGGAGCCGTGGGGATTGGGGAAGGCCACCACGTAGCCCGCGCCGGCATAGACCTGCCAATCGCCGCGCAGACTATCGCTCCACATCATCTGGGGACCGCCATGCACGTTGAGGATGAGCGGGTATTTCTTCGCGGGATCGAAGTCGTGAGGCTTCACCACGAACACCTGCACCTGGGCGCCATCGGCGCCCTTCACCCACATCTCTTCCGCAGGACGAATATCCACTTCATCGGCCACGGCCTGGTTAAAGCTGCTGAGGCGCTTCAGTTCCTTCTTCTCGAAAGCGTAGCGCCAGATTTCCAC
>JAJTBC010000271.1 GCA_021287085.1 Bacillota bacterium
ATTTAACGGTTCATGAATCAACGCGCTCGCGTCCATTTCGGACTCTGGCAACCCGCGAATTCCGTGACGCGACGCACGGTGTTGCCGGAGAGATCCGTCGTGTAGATGCTCATGCCGCCCAGGCTGCCGCTGGAAAAGACGAGCCGTCGTTCATCGGGCGCCCAATCCGGCGATTCGTTGCTGGTCACGCCCGTGGTCACTTGGTACGACTTGCCTTCCCCAAGCTTATAAACGAAAAGATCGAACTTGCCTTCGAACCGCGAAACGTAGGCGATCATGGCGCCGGTAGGGCTCCAGGAGGCGCTGGCATTGTAGAAGCCCTCCTGGGTGAGGCGCCTGACGTTGGAGCCATCCTCCTCCATGAGGTAGATCTGCGGAGACCCGCTGCGATCCGAGGTGAAGGCAATCTGGGTTCCAGCGGGATTCCATGTGGCTTCCGTATTGATGGAGGTGCCATCGGTGAGGCGACGGAAGCGGCCCGTTTCCAGATCCAGCAGCAACAGATCCGCGTTGCCCCGACGATCGCCCTGGGCGAACAGCAGCTTGCGTCCATCCGGCGACCAGGCGGGCGCGGTGCATGGCCCTTGGGGGCCGGTTTTGGTGGGGAACAGCTTTTCGAAACTCCCGCCGGGGCGACGCTGTCCCCAGATTTCCGGGTCTCCGTTGCGGTAGGTGACATAGGCCAAACGCCCATCCTTGGCCACCGTGGGCGAAAGGGTCAGGGTCTGGTGACGGGTAATCTGGCTCAGGTTCGAGCCATCGCGATCCATCTGGAAGATTTCTTTAACCAGAGGCGAAAGCTGGCGCACAAAGACGATGCGGCTGCCGGACACGCCCTTCTCGCCCGTGAGCCGCGCCACCAGATCATCGGCGATGGCGTGGGCGATGCGGCGCAGCGCGCCTTCCTTGCCCAGATACCGTTTCGTGAAGACCGCCTTGGCGGATTTCGCATCCTGCACCTGGACGTTCACTTCCAGATCGTCCCCGGCCTCGCGCTGCACCTTGAGGTTCACCACCCAATCAGCGCCCGCCTCCATCCAGGCTTTCAGATCCTCGTTCTTGAAGGAACGATCGCGGATCACCGCGAAGGGTCCGGATTCTTCCAGATCCCGCAGCAGCGTTTGATGCAATTCGCGCTGCACGCTCTCGGGCGCCACCCCCGACTCCGCAGGCGCAGGCACGGCAATGCCCAGCCGCGAGCCTGCCGAAGCGCTCAGCACCACTTCCTGGGGCGTCTGTGCCGAAAGCAATCCGGTGAGGAAGAACAACCATCCCATCAGCCAACTTCGCTTCATGCACGCTCCTTCTTCACCACTCCAGTGTAGCGGCTCGACTCAGCCTCCCCAGCAGCACCGCATTCAGCGGGGGCATGGGGAGACGCCGCATCTCCTCCCAGGTGAACCAACCCCACGCCAGCGGCGTCGATGGCCGAGGTTGGCCTGCGCACCGGAAAAGATGGAAAGTGCGCCGGTACTGCTGATCCTCCAGGGTCACCGGCGGCCAAGCATTCAAAGATACCGGCATCCATCTCAGCTCTTCGTGCAGTTCCCGAACCATGGCTTCTTCGGGTCTTTCGCCTCGCTCCACCTTGCCCCCAGGGAGTTCCCACAGTCCCGGAAACAGCTCCGCGCGCAGATCCCGACGCTGAAGAAACCAGCGATCTTCCTCCTGGATCAGGGCCAGCGCCACCTCCATGGACTTCATGAAGGCCGCGCCAGCACCGCCAGCTTGTGGGCGTAATGCTCACGAAGCGTTTCCACCCAGGCCAAGCTCAGCTTTCCGTACTCGGGGCGAAGTCGCGTTTCCACCCAGGCCTGAAGCGACTCCACACGATCGCAAGCCTGCATCTCCGCCTCCAACCCCTCCAGCAGCGCTGCGTCGGTCTGTTGTCGAGCCGCCACGGGCGCGTAGCTCAAACGGTGGACGGGGCAGGCACCATGGGCCTTGAGGGCGTCTTGGTGCACGGGCGTTCCATAGCCCTTGTGCGCGGCGAAGCCGTACACGGGAAAAACTTGATCCAGTTCCCGCATCAGCCCATCGCGATGGGTCTTGGCCAGGATCGAAGCGCAGGCCACGACGCAACTGATACGATCCCCCTCCACCAGTAGGCGCTCTGGCAAACCCGTGCGAGGCGCGTGATCCCCGTCCACGAACAGCATGCGAGGACGCACCTCCAAGGCTTTCACCGCCTGACGCATGACATCCAAGGTGGCCTGCAGGATGTTCTCTCGATCAATGGCCAGATTGTCCACCACGGCCACGCTCCACGCGGGAAGGACACGTTTCAACTCCATGGCCAGACCTTCGCGCTTCCCCGGCGAAAGTTTTTTGGAATCCCGTGCAGCCCTCAGGACATGGCCCCATTTGCGAACGGTTTCGTGATCCAGCACCGCGCATGCCGCCACCACCGGCCCCGCCCAGGCGCCCCGCCCTGCTTCGTCCACGCCGCCCCAGGCGATCCCTGGCGGCACATTGCCCAGATCCCAGTCCAGCGGTTCGATGGGCCGCATGGGAGATCGTGCGGACGAGGTCATCGCAAGGCCCCCAGGCGAAGAAACACCTCTCGCCAGGCGGGTTCCAGCGCCTGGGCATCCCTGGCGATGGTGGCTTCGTCCCCTCGAATGAACGGCCCGGTGCGCCCCCCTTCGCCTCGTTCGGCCACGTTTTTCAGGGTGGCTTCCGCCAAAGACCACAGGCCTCGCCCTGGCAAGCGGATGCCTCCCGCTTCCAGCTGCCGCAGAGCCCCCAGCCATAGCGTCGCCGCATGCCCGGAGGTCAGCACCGCGCAGGCGTGGTAGAGGGCTTTCTGCTCTGGAAGCAGTTCGAAAGGCGCAAATCCCAGCGATTCGAAGGCTTCGCGCAGTTCCGAGGGAGCAGCTCCCGTCAGCGCCAAGGGCACGCCGCGCCAATCCTCGGCGCGACCATTGAAGCTGGTGAGGGGATGCAGGCAAGGCACCCCGGGCACATGAAGGCTGCCGCTCAGATGGGCACAGCGCCCCGGAAAGCGCGCTGCCTGGGCCTCGATGGCATCATCGGGCACCGCCAGCAGCACCCATCCTTCGGGAGCGGCTTCATGGGACCAAAGCGTCACCCGGTCACCCCAGGCCTCGGCCAACGCTCGACCGGCCTTGCCCCGCCCCAGAATGGAGAAACGAAATGCCATGGAACGAGTGTGACGCAAACCGGGCCTCTGGCGTACAGTGATCCCGTGGAATGGTCCCTGCCGCCCCGACTGCCGTGGCCCCAATTCTTGAGGCTGTTGCGGCATCCGTCGCCACCGAAAGGGTGGCTGGAGGAGGCCGCCGAGATTCCCGAGGTGCGCAAGCGCCCCGCGCTGCTCCGCTGGATCGCCCAGCACCGCAAGGCTTCAGCCCATCTTCGGGTCAGCCTCCTGCCTCGCCTTTCGATCCAGGGGCTTTGCGACGTGAGCGACGATGCCTCGGCCCATCCTCAAGCCAGGGCCATGGCTTTGGAGCGCCTGCAGTCTCGCTGGAACACCTTGAGCCTCGGCGAACGGCGCGCCATGGCCCTTCGCGCCCCGCGACCGCTGTGGCCGGGCTTCTGGAAAGTGCCGGAGCTGGCTGTTCTGGAGCGCTTCCTGCAAAACCCCAAGCTCAATGTGGAGAGTGTCCTGGCCCTCATCCAAGCGCCCCTCAGTCCTGTGCAGGCCGAGGGGCTAGCCCGCTCCTCCTGGCGCAAAATCCTTCCCGTGGCGCACCATGTGCTGCAGGTCGTCGATCAGACGCTGCGCCATCCTGAAGGAGCCCTGGTCCTGGGTCATGCCGCGCCTTGGATTCGCTCGCTCAACGCCGAAGAGCGCCAGAGCGCCATCGCACAGGTGGTGCATCCCGTGCTCAGGCGCATGCTGCGAGCTTCGGCAGAAAAGGATTCAGGCTAAGCCCGCTCCGGGCGAATCGAAGAAACCCCGTTCACCAGGCCTCTACCTCTTGGCGCAGCGCGTTCGGCGCGCCGAGCTTCTCCAGGCTGCGCAACAGGCGGGCGCGGTAGCGGGAGAAGAGCTCGCCCGTGGTCCACTGGGCTCGATCCCAATCCAGCAGCAGCACGCCTTCCGGCCCCAGCATGACATTCGTGGCATTGAGATCCGGCGCGTGGAGGCCCCAATCGCACAAGGCCTGAATCTGCGCTTTCAAAGCCTGGGGCACGCCCGGCGTTTCCCAATGGCGGGGCCAAGGCTCGATGGGCGCGTAGCGGGTAAAGTAGCAGCCTTCCACGCCCCAGGCCCGGCGTTTCCAGGCGTAGCCCACGGGTTCCACGGTGGGAAAGCCCGCCTGCCAGAGCACGCGATGCACCACGAATTCCTGGGCGAAACGAGTGGCCGATACGTAGAGCCGTTCGTTCACATGGCGCAGCAGGCCCCCGCGCCGATAGGGTCGCACCACCACCTCGCCCCATCGCCGCACGCCTCCGCGGCCAAAGGCTTCGGGCAGTTCCAGGGCCTCCCCGAACACCAGATCCTCCGGGCCGAAGCGGAACCATCCCTCGCCGCCTTCGGGCCAAGGAAATACGCCGGAAACGTCCTTGCGCCCCTGCATCGCATAGGGCCAGGAAACGGGAAGAGGCGGAATGGGCTTCATGGCATCTTCGTCAGCTCGATGCCCTGGTAGTAGTGCTTGAGGATCTGCTCGAAGGTCCAGCCTTCCAGCGCGTAGCCATAGGCACCGGTCTGATCCATGCCCACACCGTGGCCCCAGCCGCGCCCGTAGAAGATCCAGCGCCGGTCGGGCCGCGTGCCGGTCTGAATGAAGCCGAACACGTTGTCCTTCAGACCCAGCACCGCGCGGATGCGCATGCCCGTGAAGCGGTGAGCCCTGCCCGCACCATCGCGTACGACCAGTTCCAGCACACGTCCATGCTCGTTGGTGGTGGTTTCGAGGGTCTGGATGGAACCAATGGCCGCCCGCTGTTTCAGGCGATCCAGAAGTTCGGATTCCTTCACCTCCTGCTTCCAATGGGCCGTGGGATTGTAGCGATCCAGGCTGGCGCCATCCGGGTCCATCCGCCGCACCAGCAGCCGAGAACCGCCGGGCTGCGCCAACCAGCGCACCCGGTCACCCACTTGGACGGCGCTTTCCGTCACCCAGCGCAACCCGCCGCCCGGAGCTTCTTCCACCAGCAAGGGGGAGGCCGCCAGGGTCAGCGGACCCGGTCCCGCGCCTTTGGGACGCACCTGACCGTCCCGCAGCAGCGTGCCTTCCGCCAGTTCCATGGGTTCCACTTCCTGCCACAAACGTCCCAGCACCTGAAGCCCTTGGCCCAAGGTCGGCGTGGCGGTCCACAGCGAGAGAGGCACCAAGCCTTGCCGAACCAGAAAGCCCGCCAACAGCTGATCCTGGCCCTGAAGGGAAAGCCCGCCCAGGAAGTACCGAGCATCCTGGACCCGCTCCTGGCCTTGAATCACCCGCTCGAAACCCAGGCTCCGGGCCATCCAAAGCAGCACGAGCGGCCCTTCGGTCGGAGGCACCGCAGACACAGGTCGCCCCAAGCGGCGCGCCAGG
>JAJTBC010000276.1 GCA_021287085.1 Bacillota bacterium
GATCTGGCGGCCAAGGCTCCCACCAACTTCAAGCTGCGTCTGGGGCTGGCTCAGTGTCTGCGCGTCGCGGGCAAGTACGACGAGGCCCTCAAGGAAGCTCAGGCCCTCGTGCCGGGGGCCTCCACCGATCAAAGAATCCAGCTTCAGGCCTTTTTCGAGAACCTTCATCAACAGGGAGAGCAGGGAAGGGTCAGCGCGAATCTTCAGCCCCAGGAAAAGGACCAGGAAGTGGCGCAAAAGGTACATCGACGCATCAAGGACGCAGAGGCACTCCTGGATAAAAAGGACACTCAAGGCGCCTTGGCCATCTTCAAAGAAATCCAGAGCCAACCTCATCCGCGGGAACTCACGGACTGGCTTCAAGCCACTATCGAACAACTGGAGCGCTCCTTGGCCCGACCCAAACCGGCACGATCCGGAAAACAGACAGGAAAAGCGCCGAGTTCCCGCTGAACAAAGCCGCTCGTACCGAAGATTCTTCCTTCATGAATAACGTTCACGACAAGGTGGCGTCAGATGGCCCCTTGTCCCGTGGCGGTTTCCAGGGTGAGGGGGCTGGGGCGCTCGCAGGGTGCCACGCGAATGGGGCAGGGCTCCACCGCGCAGGCGCGGCACCAGGCTCGTTCACAGGGGTCCGTGTGACTGTGGAATTCTCCTTCGAGCCGCAGATCCTCCATGACAGCGGCATTGAAGGCTTCCACCACATGATGGCCCTCGGCCACCGTGAGGTATTCCGGCAGCACCAGATGGATATCGACATGGGTGTAGCGACCGCTTCGGAGGGTGCGCAGTTCATGGACCGCCACCACTTCCCGAGGCTTCACCCGATTGATGGAATCCACCAACCGCTCCAGCATGGCGGGGTCTTCCATGTCCAGCAGCGCCTGGCTGGAATGGCGCACCAGCTTGAAGCCGGTGATGGCAAGCAGGGTGCCCACGGCCATGGCCATGAGCGGATCGAGCCACAGCGCACCCGTGACCTTGACCAGCACGAGGCCCACGGCCAGCCCACAGGAGGTCCAGAAATCGGACAGCACGTGATGGCCGTCCGCTTCGATGGCCTTGGAATGATGGCGGCGGCCCATGCGCAGGAGGAACACGCCCAGCAGTCCGTTGAGCAATCCCGCCGAGATGTTGATGAGCAGGCCCTTGCCCAGATCCTTGATGGGCATGGCGCCGTGCCATTGCTTGTAGAGGGCGTCCAGGGCTTCGTACCAGATCAGCACGGCCGCCAGGGCGATGAGGCCCCCCTCGAAGGCGGCGCTGAAATGTTCGATCTTGCCGTGGCCGTACGGATGCTCGCGGTCGGCGGGTTTTTCGGCAAAGAGCACGGCGCCCAGCGCGAACACCGCGGCCACCACGTTCACGACGCTTTCGATGGCGTCGGATTTGAGGGCGGCGGAACCTGAAACCAGGAACGCGACATATTTGAGGCCCAGAATGGTGGCCCCGGCCACGATGGACAGAACGGCCACCCGAAGGCGCATGGCGCGGGATGCATCTTCACTCATGAGCGGGTCTCCGCAGCAAAGGTTTTGAGGGTCTGCACGAATCGGTCGATGTCCTGGGGCGCGGTGTCCCAGGCGCACATCCAGCGCACCAGGCCGGCCCGCTCATCCCAGGGCCAGAAGAAGGTGGCTTCCTGCAAAGGTTTCAGCCAGGGCGTAGGGATGCGGGCGAACACCGAATTGGCTTGCGAGGGGAAGGCGATGTCCACGTTGGGCACGGATCTTACGGCCTCCAGCAGACGATGGGCCATGGCGTTGGCATGACGGCCGTTGTGGATCCAGAGATCCTCCGCCAGCAGGGCTTCGAACTGCGCGGAGATGAAGCGCATCTTGGAGGCCAGCTGCATGCTGTGCTTCTGCCAATAGGGGAAGGCCTCGCCAATGCCCGGCGTCAGAAAGACCACGGCCTCGCCGCAGAGCATGCCCTGCTTGGTGCCGCCGAAGCTCACCACATCCACGCCCGATTCCACGAGCATTTCCTTCAGGCTCAATCCCGTGGCGGCCATGGCGCTGCCCAGTCGCGCCCCGTCCACGTGCACACCCAGGCCATGTCGCTTGGCCAGGGCCGTCAGGGTGCGCATTTCCTCCAGTGTGTAGAGTGTTCCGACCTCGGTGGGCTGGGTGAGGGTGAGGGCCACCGGATGAACGCCGTGAACACCGTGTCCCTTGCCCAGGGCTTCTTCCAGCGCGGCCGGATCGATCTTTCCATCCATGGTGCGCAGCGGGATGAGCCGCATGCCCAGCTGGCGATCCGGGGCCGTGCTTTCGTCGTTCCAGAGATGGGCGAGATCGGAGCAGAGCACGGCGCCGTAGGATTTCTGGAAGGCCATGAGGGAAAGCACATTGGCGGCGGTGCCGTTGAAGACGAAGTGGGCCGTCACCCTCTGGCCGAACGCGCGATTGAAGGCCGCCTTGGCCCCGGCGGTGATGGGATCGTCGCCATAGGCCATGGCATGGCCGTGGTTACAGGCGGCCATGGCTTCCATGATGCGCGGATGCACCCCGGCGAAATTGTCGCTGGCGAAACCACGGGGAAAGGCGTCGATGGTCATGAAAGCTCCTTGCCGCGAGGGCTTGAACCGGGGCCTTGGCCCGTGGTGCGGCCCAGCAGTCGAATCTGCTCGCGGATGCGGCCCACGGTGATATCGGCAGTTTCGTGGAGGCCCGCCTTGCCTGGGTAGATCTGGTACAGCTCCCGATAGCGGGGCTGGGTGAGGTTCGGCATGATGACGTTGGCGCCACGGGAAAGCCCGTTGGCGCGGCCCTGGGAAGGGTCGGCGGTGGCCAGGGCCGTGGTGCTGGGGATGTTGGTGCGAGGGCACACCAGGCGCGTGAGGGCCACGGCCTTGAGCGTGGTCAGCGAGTCGTTGGGCACCTGGCGAGCCCCGGCTTCACCGCGCAGCGTTTCTCCCAAAGTCCCATCCAAAGGCGTTCCTGGGCTGGGCAAGTACGGGCCGATGCCGATCATGTCCATGTCGTAGTGGCGGAACGCGAGAATGTCCTGGGTTAGGGTTTCCCAGGTCTGCCCCGGAATGCCCACCATCACGCCGGTGCCGATCTCGTACCCCAGGTCGCGCATGCGCTCCAGTTGTCGGATACGATCCGAAGCGGAGGAAGATGAAGACGATCCCACCGGGGGATGGATGCGTCGGTACAGCTCATCGTCCGTGGTTTCGAAGCGCAGCAGGTAGCGGTCCGCGCCCGCATTGCGCCAGGCCTTGAGATCGTCTTCGGAGCGTTCCCCCAGGGAGAGGGTGATGGCCAATCCCGTGCGCTGCTTGAGGGTGGCGATGATTTCGGCCATCCATGGGCCCGTGATGCCCGGATCCTCCCCCGCCTGCATCACCACGGTGCCGAAGCCGTATTCCAGCGCCCGATCCGCGCACTCGAGAATGTCCTCACGGGTCATGCGGTAGCGCTCGACCTTGGGGGCGCAGGCCGCGATGCCGCAGTAGGCGCAACTGCGTTGGCACACGTTGGAGACTTCGATGAGGCCTCGCAGATGCACGGCGTCGCCCACTTCCAGGCGCCGGGTGAGATCTGCCGCCCGCCAAAGCATTTCCAGCCGGAGCGGGTCGTTCTCCAGCAGCCAACACAGGATTTCATCGTGGTCCATCAAGCCCTCAACATGCCGCTCAGCTTCCAGTTTGGAGGAAGGGCAGGCTGAAAAAAAGGCTCAGGGCAAAGCCGGGGAAATAAGGGCCAGCGCGCTGAAAAGGATAAAAACCGAACGGGCAGGCGGCAGAGGATGAAATGCGGATAGAGGTTGCCGAAAGGCCGTTGTTTTTCCTGCGCCACCTCAAGCAGGGCCCAGCTGACTCCGCGCATCTCCGTGATTTTTCTTCGTGTTCTCAGTGTCTCCGTGGTGAACCCGGTCCTTCATTCCCGGATGATCAGGGGCTGTGGAATCTCGAGGCTGAACTCGGCCCAGGCCCCTGGATGACTGGTGGCGTCCATGCGGCCGCCGTGGAGATGGACGATGCGCCAGGAGGTGTAGAGGCCCACGCCCGTGCCTTTGCGGGCTTTCAGCTCAGGGCTTTGGAGACGACTGAACTTGCGGAATAGGCGTGGGCGCTCTTCAGGGGGGAACCCGGGGCCTTCATTGCGTACGGACACCATGAAGCGACCGGGCCACTGATCGTAGTGCAGGCGCACCAGACCGCCTTCGTTTCCGTATTTCACAGCGTTGCCAAGCAGGTTCACCAGCACCACCTTCAGCAGGTTGCCATCGCATTCCACCGGTTCGGGGCTTTGGGGATAATCGCGCTCCAGGCGCATGTTCCGCTCCTGGAACTGGGCCTGCACCAGATCGAAGGCAGGCTCCAGCACCTCGTCCACCAGATTCGTGGGCTGGGCATTCAGGCGCAGGGAACCGCCTTCCATGCGAGCCAGATCCAGGTATTCCCGGATCAAGTCCAGCAGGTAATCGCCTTTCTTGATGAGGCGCTCCAGCTTGGTTTTCTGGAGCGGTTCCAGGTCGCCCAGGTAGCCGTCCACCAGGAGGCGGGCATCGGTCATCATGGAGGCCACGGGATTTTTCAGCTCGTGGCTCACGAAGGCCAGCATTTCGTTATAGGCCTGGTTGGCGAGGGTGAGCTGTTCGATGCGCCAGGCCTTCTCCACCGCCTGGGAGATGCGCTCGGCCAGGGCGCGCCAGAGAAGGGAATGGTACGGGGTATAGACCTTGGGTTCACGGGAGCTGAGGAAGATCACGCCGGAGATGCGATCTTCCACCTTCAAGGGGCAGCTCATGCTGCTGCGAACCCCTTCGCGCACCAGCAGGCGCGTAGAGGCGCTCCGGGGATGCTCTTCTTCGTAGCGGGCCAGGTCGTAGATGATGCGCGAGGTGCCCGATTCGATAACGCTCTTCAGGGAACTGTGGCTGAGATCCTCGCCGTAGCCGGCGTTGAGCAGGATGGGAGTGTAGGTTGCTTTGCTCCAATGGGCCACCAGGCGGCGGCCATCGTCGTCGAGGAAGGCCAATCCGATGCGGTCGCAGGGGTAGATCTCCTGCACGGCGTCGAAAAGGAAGTCCATCAATTCGCTCAGCGAAGCCTTGGCCGCCACCTTCTGGTTCACGTTGTCGAGGATCGCTTGCTCGTCCGCCGGGAAATGCTCCCCACCTGAGCCTTCGAAAAGGCTCAGGTAGTGGAGGTTGGGATTCAGGTCGGACATGAGGGCCTGCATTCCTATTCGATGTACTTCCCTCTTACCACGTAATGGGTATGCAGCAGCTCATGGCTGCGATGGCTGCATGGGCCATCGGTCAGGAATTCGTTGTAGATCCTCATCACATCAGGGTTCTCGTGGGATTTGCGGATCTGGTAGTCCGCGTCTTCGCTGTAGATGGCGGCGGCGCGGGCCTTGCGGATTTCCGGCGTGGTGGGAATGGGTTGGCCACCGCCGCCCAGGCAGCCGCCCGGGCAACCCATGAACTCGATGAAATGGCATTTGCTGAACTGCCCGCCGCGCTTGATGTCTTCCATCACCTTCTTGGCGTTGGCGGTGCCGTGGGCCACGGCCACTTTCAGGGTCTGCCCCTTCAGGAAGTTCCAGTGAGGCACGTGATCCTTGAAGAGATCGGGCACGGGGCCCACCTCATCGATGGGCAGCTCCACGTAGCGCACGCCTTCGAAACCGCGAACCGGTTGAATGTTGGCGTTTTCGAAGAGGGCTTCCACGGGCTTGCCGGTGACCACTTCCAGCACGGTACGCAGGGCCGCTTCCATCACGCCGCCCGTGGCGCCGAAGATGACGCCGGAGCCGGTGGCCGTGCCGAAGGGCTGATCGAAATCCGATTTGGGCATATCAGGAAGATGGATGCCCGATTCGCGGATCATGCGCGCCAATTCGCGCGTGGTGAGGCCGTAGTCCACGTCCTTGAAGCCGCTGGCGTCCATTTCGGGGCGGTTGCACTCGAACTTCTTGGCGGAGCAGGGCATCAGGGCCACGGTGACGATGTCTTTCGGATCGATGCCGTGCTTCTGGGCGTAGTAGGTCTTGATGACCGCGCCGAACATCTGCTGCGGGCTCTTGGCAGTGCTGAGGTTGGGGATGTACTCGGGATAGAAGTGTTCCAGGTACTTCACCCAGCCTGGGCTGCAGCTGGTGAACTGCGGGAAGGCAGCGGGCTCGCGCAGCAACAGCGCCTTCTTGAGCCGGAACAGCAGCTCGGTGCCTTCCTCCATGATGGTGAGGTCGGCGCTGAAATTGGTGTCGAACACGCGGTCGAATCCGGCACGACGCAGGGCGGTGTTCAGCTGGAAGGTGAGCGGCGTGCCCGGCGGCATGCCGAAGCATTCGCCGATGGCGGCGCGGGGGCTGGGGGCGGTCTGGATCACCACATGTTTCTTGGGATCATCGATGGCGGCCCACACTTCGTCGGTATCGTCATGGGCGTGAAGGGCGCCCGTGGGACAGCGGTTGATGCATTGACCGCAGTTGATGCAGACCACGTCGCCCAGGGGCTTGTCCTGGAAAGCCTTGATATGGCTTTGGTCGCCCCGGCCCAGGACTTCGATGGTGCCCACCTCCTGCAGATCGATGCAGGTGCGCACGCAGCGTCGGCAGAGCACACACTTGTCGAGATCGCGCACCACGGAATAGCTGGAAGTGTCGATGGTATGCCGAGGCTTTTCCGGATGGCCGAAGCGGAAGAAATCCACCGCGTATTCCTGGGCCAGGCTTTGCAGCTCGCAGTTGTTGTTCCGCTTGCAGGTGTAGCAGTCGCCATAGTGATCCGACAGCAGCAGATCCACGATGTGGCGGCGCGCCTGGCGCACTTTGCGGGTGTGGGTGTGCACGTGGATGGGCGCGGTCACGGGGAACGCGCAGGCCGCTTGCAGGGTGCGCATCCCTTCCACTTCCACGGAGCAGATGCGGCAGACGCCCGCCACGCAAAGGTCAGGGTGATGGCACAGCGTCGGGATGTGCGCTCCGATGGTCTTAGCGGCCTCCAGAATCGTGGTGCCCAGGGGCACTTTGACCGGCTGGCCGTCGATGGTGAGGCTCACGTGACCACCAATGGCCTGAGCGCTGGCGGTGGCAGCGATGGTCTGGGCGCGCTGGCTCGTGGGAGCCCGGCGGGCGATATCGAGATCGAGGGGATTGGGATTGGACATGGGATCTCCTCGCTCAACCGTGGGTGGGAAGGGTGACGCGGCCCATCAGCTCGTCCCGGAAGTGCTTTACCACCGAGAGGAAGGCGCTGGGGCTGCTTTGGCCGAGACCGCACTTGGAGGCAAGCTGCATGGATTCGCCCAGGGCGCAGAGTTCTCGGAGGTAGGTCATGGAGCAAGTGCCCGCTTGGAGCATCTCAACCCCTTCGAGCAGCTTGCGGTTGCCCAAGCGGCAGGGTGTGCATTGACCACAGCTTTCGTCCACGAAGAATTCCAGGAAGTTGTGCAGCACTTCGAGCATGTCGCGCTGCGGCCCGAACACGATGACGGAGCCTCCCGTTGGAATGTCCTCGAAAGCGATGGCGCGATGGAACTCCGAGGCGGGCACGCAAAGGCCTGACGCGCCGCCGATCTGCACGGCTCGCGCGTGTTCGCCGCCCACCTTCTTCAGCAGTTCCAGCACGGAGATGCCCAAGGGAAATTCGTAGATGCCGGGCTTTTCGCAGTCGCCGGAGACGCTGAAGATCTTGATGCCGGTGGATTTCTCGGTGCCATGGCTCTTGAACCAATCCGCCCCCCGCTGCAGGATGCAGGCGGCCCAGGCGAGGGTCTCGACGTTGTTCACCACCGAAGGTCGGCCCAGGAAGCCCGTGTTCACGGGGAAGGGCGGACGGTTGCGCGGTTCGCCTCGGAAGCCTTCGATGCATTCGATGAGGGCCGTTTCCTCGCCGCAGATGTAGGCGCCGGCGCCCATGAAGATGCGGATATCGAAGGGGAACACCGCGCCCAGCACTTCGGGGCCTAGGAGCTTGGCTTCCCGCCTTCGCTGGAGTACGGCTTCCAGATGAGGACGCAGGTAGGTGTATTCGCCGCGCAGGAAGAGAATGCCTTCCTTGGCACCCACGGCCTTGGCGGCGATGGTCATGCCTTCGAACACCAGGTCGGCGTATTCCTGCAGGATCACCCGATCCTTGAAGGTGCCCGGCTCGCCTTCATCCGCATTGCAGACGATGTACTTGCGGTCGGCATGGGCGGAAGCCGCGAAATTCCATTTCACGCCCGTGGGGAAGCCCGCGCCGCCACGGCCTTTGAGGTTGGAGGCGGAGATTTCAGCAATGATGTCGGGGCGCGAAAGCTCCATGGCTTTCTTCAGCCCGGCTTCGGGCGTCATGGATGAAAAGGTCGGAATGCTGTTCATGCGAGGTGGACCTCCTTCCTTTCCATGGCGTGCTGGCCGAAGGCGCTGCGGCACTCCTCGAGGATTTCGTGCACCTGTTCGGGCGTGACTTTGGTGAAGACATGGTTATTGACCAGCAGGGCGGGGCCTTGATCGCACATGCCCATGCAGTTGGCCCACTCCAGCGTGAACTTTCCATCGGGCGTGGTCTGGCCGAAGGTGATGTTCAGGTCGTTCTCCAGCTGACGCGCCACGCGGTCCTTGTCGCGCATGTCGCAGGAAATGGTGCGGCAGAGGCGGATCACGAACTTGCCCTGCTGGTGATCGCCGAGAAAGGCGTAGAAGGACGCCACGCTATGCACTTCCACAGGGTGAATGCCCACTTCATCGGCGATCACCTGCATGGCGTAGCTGTCGAGGCGATGGTACTTGCGCTTCACCTCCTGGAGCATGGGTACCAAAGATGTGCGGTTGTGTCCTAGCCGATCGGCCAAGGCTTTGATCTCCTTGGCCAGACGGTCCCGTTCGGTCATGAGCATGGGGAAATCCTTTCAGCGGGCCAGCAGTTCCGCCACCTGAGCGATCAGGGCAGCGGGCTCCACGGGTTTGGGCACGAACGCATCCACGGGCACCATCTCGTCATCGGGACCGAAGGCCAGGCCCGACACCGAGGCCACGCTCGTGAGCAGCATGATGGGCACCTTGTGGCCCCGGCGGCGCAGTTCCTGCTGCTCGAAAGCGAGCGCGCTCCGTTGGGAGCAGCGGAGGCCAGGGTGCTGAACGATTTCGTTGCCGCGCTGAACCTGCCAGATGACCAAAAAATCGAAACGCTGGTCATTTTCCCGAACATGACGGATGCCCAGGCACAGGCTGGCCGTCTGGAGCGGGGGAAGGGCGACCCGGCCTGGGCGGGGAAAGAGTTGCTTAATCAGGATGCAGGCGACGGGTGGCCCCGGTTCCTTTCCCCCGTTAAACTAGAGTCGCTCTGGCTGGAAAAAGTCCGCCAACGATTCACCCCCGAAGTCGTCATCCCCGCCGAAATGACGGTGCGCCCGCCGGTGGAGCGCCGCATGGAAGCCGGGCTGACCGATTACCTGCTCGACTACAACCAGGAATGGGCGGTAAAAGCTGACCTGGATTTGCCCGAGGGCGGGCAGGCGCTGACCGATGATTTCCGCCTGAATATCATCAACGGCGTGGCTGGGAGCGGCAAAACGCTGATTTTGCTCTACCGGCTGCGGCTGCTCTATCGCCTGTACCCGAACAAGCGCTTCCTGGTGCTGACGCACAACCGCCCGCTGAGTCGGGATATGCAATCGCGCTTTGCCCGGCTGGAAGGTCGCGAGCCGGAAAATATCGAATGGCGCACCTTCAACGGCTGGTGCTACCATCACTGGCCGAAAGACCTGGCCTGGGTCGAGCCGCTCAGAATGACCGCCCGCCAGCGCCTGGTGGACGAAACCCGGAGCGCTCACCTGAACGACCTGCCGATTTCAGCGAGGATGTTCGAGAGTGAGATTGATTGGCTCAAAGACCAACCGCCGCTGAACCGCGAAACCTACCTGACCGTTGACCGGCGCGGACGCGGCTTTGGCCTGACCGCCGAGCAGCGCGGGCGGGTCTTTGACGCGGTAGTGGCCTACCAGAAAACGCTCG
>JAJTBC010000015.1 GCA_021287085.1 Bacillota bacterium
CTTGCCCTTCAGCGCGTCGCTGAGGGACTTCAAGGGGCGATTGCTCACGCCGCGCAGCAGGCGACCGCGCTTGCCGTTTTCGAAGAGGGCGTCCACGGCCTCCTGCAGCATGCGCTTTTCGTTGCGCACGATCACTTCGGGGGCGCGCAGTTCCAGCAGCTTCTTCAGGCGGTTGTTGCGGTTGATGACGCGACGATAGAGATCGTTGAGATCGGAGGTGGCGAAACGACCGCCGTCCAAGGGCACCAGGGGGCGCAGCTCGGGGGGCAGCACAGGCACCACGTCGAGGATCATCCATTCGGGCTTGTTGCTGGAGCGCATGAAGGCTTCGGCCACCTTGAGGCGCTTGGCGATCTTCAGGCGCTTCTGGGCGCTGGATTCCACCTTCATGGCGGCCCGCAGCTCGATGGCGAGGGCTTCCACGTCCACGCGGCGCAGCAGTTCCTTGATGGCTTCGGCGCCCATCATGGCGCGGAAGTTTTCCCCATAGTTCTGCTTGTACTCGCGGTACTTGTCCTCGGCCAGGATCTCCCGTTCCTTCAGGGGCGTGTCGCCGCCATCCACCACGGCATAGGCTTCGAAGTACAGCACCCGCTCCAGATCCTTGAGGGGAATGTCGAGCAGGTAGCCGATGCGGCTGGGCACGCCCTTGAAGAACCACACGTGGCTCACGGGGGAGGCCAGCTGGATGTGGCCCATGCGCTCGCGGCGCACGGCCTTCTTGGTGACTTCCACGCCGCACTTGTCGCAGGTGACGCCCTTGAACTTCTGGCGCTTGTACTTGCCGCAGAGGCATTCCCAGTCGTTGACGGGGCCGAAGATGCGGGCGCAGAAAAGGCCATCGCGCTCGGGCTTGAGGCTCCGGTAGTTGATGGTCTCAGGCTTGGTCACCTCGCCGTGGGACCACTCGCGCATCGTGTCCGGGCTGGCCAGACTGACGCGGATGCATTCGTAGGCGTTGATGTTCTGTTGTTCGGGAAACATGGGGGCCTCTTTCAAAATCCGATTCACCACGAAGAAGGAAAACGCGAACGGTTGGATCAGCCTTCAATGCTGAAGGCGGGGGCTTCCTCTTCCTGCCGGGGGTCCAGTTCTTCGCGGGTGAGCATGTTGACGTCGATGCAGAGGGCGTTCAGCTCCTTCTTCACCACGTTGAAGCTCTCAGGCAGACCCGGATCCTTGATGGGCTCGCCCTTGATGATGGCCTGGTAGATCTGGGTGCGGCCATGCATGTCGTCGGACTTGTAGGTGAGGAGTTCCTGCAGCACGTGGGACGCGCCGTAGGCTTCCAGGGCCCACACTTCCATTTCGCCGAAACGCTGACCGCCGAACTGGGCCTTGCCGCCCAGGGGCTGCTGCGTGATGAGGCTGTAGGGCCCAATGCTCCGGGCGTGGATCTTGTTGTCCACGAGATGGTGCAGCTTCAGCATGTAGCTGCAGCCCACCACCACCGGCTGCTCGAAAGGCTCGCCGGTGAGACCGTCGAAGAGGATGGCCTTGCCATCGGGAATCTCCAGGGTGCGCATCTTGCCGGTGGCGGAATCGTAGCGCTCCACCTTCACGTTGACGCCGGCGCCCGCAGGCTTCTTCTCGTTGGCCTTGGCCAGGAAGCCCTTGATGGCTTCCACCTTGGCGCCGTCGAAGACGGGAGTGGCGAAGGTGCAGCCGAGCACCTTGCCGGCCCAACCCAGGTGGGTTTCCAGAATCTGGCCGATGTTCATACGGGAAGGCACGCCCAGGGGGTTCAGCACGATGTCCACAGGGGTTCCATCGGCCAGGTAGGGCAGGTCTTCCATGGGCAGGATGCGGCTCACCACGCCCTTGTTGCCGTGGCGACCGGCCATCTTGTCACCCACCTGCAGCTTGCGCTTGACGGCCACGTAGCACTTGACGGTCTTGAGCACGCCGGGCATCAGTTCGTCGCCCTTTTCGAGGCGCTCCACGCGCTCGTTCAGGATGTCGCGCAGCACCTTGAGCTGGCTTTCGGTCTTGTCGAGGATATCGAGCACCTGGGCTTCGAGGCGCTCCTTGCCGGCGGCCACGGTGATCTGGCGGAACCGCTGGTAGGGCACGGCCTCCAGCATGTTCTGGGTGAGCTTCTTGCCCTTGGGCAGCAGCTCCTTGTTCTTCTCGTCCACCAGGATCTCGGCCAGCTCCTTGTTCTTGAGCAGGGCCACGATCTTCTTCTTGGCCTCGGCGCGAATGATGCGCTCTTCGTCCTCGAGATCCTTGTGCCACTTGAGGATCTGCTCATGCTCGATCTGCTTGGTGCGGAGATCCTTTTCCTGGCCCTTGCGGGTGAAGACCTTGACGTCCACCACCGTGCCTTCGATGCCAGGAGGCACCGTGAGGCTGGCGTCCTTCACGTCGCTGGCCTTTTCGCCGAAGATGGCGCGCAGCAGCTTCTCTTCGGGGCTGAGGATCGTTTCGCCCTTGGGCGTGACCTTGCCCACGAGGATATCGCCATGGCGCACGGTGGCGCCGATGCGGATGATGCCCGACTCGTCGAGGTTCTTGAGCATCTCTTCGCGGATCTGGGGAATGTCGCGGGTGATCTCTTCAGGTCCGAGCTTGGTGTCGCGGGCATGCACTTCGAATTCTTCGATGTGGATGGTGGTGTAGAGGTCTTCCTTCACCACGCGCTCGGAGATCAGGATGGCGTCTTCGAAGTTGTAGCCGCGCCAGGGCATGTAGGCCACGATCAGGTTGCGGCCCAGGGCCAGTTCGCCCTTGTCGCAGCAGGGACCGTCGGCCAGGATCTGACCCGAGGCCACGTATTCGCCCTGCTTCACCAGCGGCACCTGGTTGTAGCAGGTGTTCTGGTTGGAGCGGGCGTACTTCACCAGGGTGTAGATGTCCACGCCGCTTTCGACGCCTTCGGTTTCGGGATCATCCTCCACGCGCACCACGATGCGGTTGGCGTCCACCGTTTCCACGATGCCGGAGCGGCGGCAGAGCACGCAGGCGCCGGAATCCTTGGCGGAGTAGTACTCCATGCCCGTGCCCACGATGGGGGCTTCGGTGCGGATGAGCGGCACCGCCTGGCGTTGCATGTTGGCGCCCATGAGGGCTCGGTTGGCGTCGTCGTTTTCCAGGAAGGGGATGAGGCTGGCGGCCACGGAGACCACCTGCTTGGGACTCACGTCCATGAGGGTGATCTTCTCGCGCTCCACCATCTTGGTTTCACCCGCCACGCGGGCCGTCACCAGCTCGTCGCGGATCACGCCGTGATCGTCCAGCTCCACGTTGGCCTGGGCGATGATGTGGGCATCCTCCTCCCACGCGGAAAGGTAGAAGGCGTGGGTCTCGAAACGCGCGGGGCGCTTGTTCGCCTTTTCGAGCTTGGCGTTGGCCGCTTCCAGCGCCTCGAAGGGCACCACCTGCTGATAGAGCGAAGTCAGGCCCTTGCGCACGTCCTCGCGCAGTTCGATGCCGGTCTTGGGATCCACCACGGGCACATCGGTGAGCTTGAGATCGCCCACGTGGGTGATCTTGGCGAACTCGATGATCTTGGCGTTCTCCACCTTGAGGTAGGGGCTTTCGATGAAACCGAACTCGTTGATGCGGGCGTAGCAGGACAGGCTGGAGATGAGGCCGATGTTGGGGCCTTCCGGCGTTTCGATGGGGCAGATGCGGCCGTAGTGCGAGGTGTGCACGTCGCGCACTTCGAAGCCTGCTCGATCGCGGCTCAAGCCGCCGGGCCCCAGGGCCGAAAGGCGACGCTTATGCGTGATTTCCGACAGCGGATTGGTCTGGTCCATGAACTGGGAAAGCTGGCTGGAGCCGAAGAATTCCTTCATGGCCGCGATGACGGGCTTGCTGTTGATGAGGTCGTGGGGCTGCAGGGGGCTGTTGGGATCCTGCGCCATGGAGAACTTCTCCTTGATGGCGCGCTGCACCCGAACGAGGCCCACGCGGAAGCAGTTCTCCAGCAGTTCGCCGACGCTGCGCACACGGCGGTTGCCCAGATGGTCGATGTCGTCCTTGCGCACCGGCGCGATTTCATCGGAACGCTCGGAGCGGGTGGTGTCGTACTTCTTCAGGCGCAGCAGGTAGTGGACCGTGTGAACGAAATCCTCGATGCGCAGGGTGCGCAGCTCCAGATCGGCGTCCACGCCCAGCTTGGCGTTCATCTTGTGGCGGCCCACCTTGGAGAGATCGTACTTCTGGGGGTCGAAGAACATCGCGTAGAGCAGCTTCTTGCTGGATTCCAGCGTGGCGGGCTCGCCGGGACGGATCTTCTTGAAGAGTTCCTTGGCGGCCTCTTCGGAATCCTCGGTGTGATCCTTGGAAAGAGTTTCGCTCAGCACCTTGCCGGTGTCGTCGAGGTCGGGGAAGCACACGGTGAATTCGCTGACGTTGTTGGCCAGGAACATTTCCAGATGGGTCTGAAGGAAAGCGTCGTTGGCTTCCAGCAGCACTTCGCCGGTGTTCATGTTCACCACGTCTTCCAGCAGCACCGCGCCATCCAGCACGGAACGCTCCACCAGCACGCCCTTGACGTGCGCCTTCTGGAGCTTTTCCAGCAGGCGGCGGGAGACGGTCTTGCCCTTCTCCACCAGCACTTCCTTGGTCTTGGGATCCTTCACGTCTTCGAGGGCCTTCTGGCCCACGAGCAGTTCGCTGGGGGCCAGCAGGAGCTGGTCCTTCTTGAGCGTGAAGCGGAAGGGCGTGTAGAAGTGGGACAGCATCGCCTGGTTGTCGGCAAGGCTTTCATCGAAAAGGCCCAGGGCGCGCAGGAAGGTGGCACCCAGGAACTTGCGCTTGCGGTCGATGCGGGCGTAGAGCAGGCCCTTGGTGTCCAGCTCGAACTCGATCCAGGAACCGCGATAGGGAATGATCTGGGCGCTGTAGAGGGCCTTGTCGGGCGAGATCGCGAAGAACACGCCGGGGCTGCGGTGCAGCTGCGACACGATCACGCGCTCGGTGCCGTTGATGATGAAGGTGCCGCGGTCGGTCATGGTCGGAATGTCGCCGAAGTACACTTCCGATTCCTGACTCTGCTTGTACTTGCGATTGCCCTTGTCGTCCTTCTCGAACTGATTCAGGCGCACACGGATCTTGAGGGGCGCGGCCATGGTGGCCCCGCGCTCCATGGATTCTTCCAGCGTCATCTTGGTGTGCAGGCCCACGGGCTCGTTGCACACGTCGCAGATGGTCGCTTCATTCTTGTTGCGGGTGCCGCACTTGGGGCAGTCCACCGAGGGATCCTTGGGATGCTCGGCCACGATGTGATGGCCGCAGCTCTTGCAGGTGGTGCGGAGGTGCGCCAGCCCTTCGTTCTTGCCGCACTTGCAGGCCCAGTGGCCCACGGTGTAGTCCACGAATTCCACTTCCAGCGCGGCGTCGGAACCATCGGGGTTCTTGCCGTTGTGCACGGGGAACATGGAATCGAAGACGGTCTTGAGGCCCCGATTCTCCCGCTCGCCATGGAGCAGGTTCATCTGCAGAAACTCGTCGTAGCTGCGCTTCTGGATGTCGATCAGGTTGGGGATCGGAACCAGGGAGCGGATCTTCGAGAACGAATGCCGCTGGCGATAGATGTTCTGCTGAACGCTCATGGTTCACTCCAAGTGCGAATCGAATCGAGGGGACAATCAAAGATGCGGAACGCGCAGGCGGGGCCTGGGATTCCGGGCGCGCAAACGCACCCTAGGCCGCCTCGATCCCCCCGAAAGAGGAAGGCGGACCTCAGCGACTGGAACCTGCGCGCTTTACGGATATATTGCAACCGAAGGCCTTACGTGATGGCTGGGTTCTGGGGCCCGGGGTACCGATCCGGGCGTAAGGAATAAGCATACCACTTTTCCGGAACCGACGAAAGGGCAAAGCGCAAGGCGTATGCAACGCCTCGCGCTTTGCCGGTTCCGGCGCAAAAAGCCTACTTGATGGTGACCTTGGCGCCCGCGGCTTCGAGCTTTTCCTTGATCTTGGCCGCTTCGTCCTTGGCGACGCCTTCCTTGATGACCTTGGGAGCGCCATCGACCAGGTCTTTGGCTTCCTTGAGGCCCAGGCCAGCGACGATTTCGCGCACGGCCTTGATGACGTTCAGCTTGTTGGCGCCGGCGTCGGTGAGTTCGACATTGAACTCGGTCTGTTCTTCGGCGGCAGCAGCGGCAGCGCCACCGCCCGCGGGGGCGGCGGAAGCCACGGCAGCGGCGGACACGCCGAAGCGCTCTTCCAGAGCCTTGACCAGATTGGCCAGCTCAAGAACAGTCATGGTTTCGATTTCCTGGATCAACTGATCGGCGGTGAGAGCCATGGAATACTCCTCTCGTGATTTTGGGTTCGGGGTTGGGGACGAAGGGGCGACTAGGCCGCCTCTTCCTTCTGCTTGCGGATCTGATCCAGCGCGATGGCCAGACCGGACACGGGGTACTGCATGAGGTAGAGCAGCTTGCCGATGAGAACCTCACGGCTGGGCAGCTCGGCGATCGCCTGGAATTCCTGGATGGACACGGCCTTGCCGTCGAGGATCGCGCCCTTGAACGACGCGGCGGGATTGTCCTTCAGGAAGGTGTGCACGGCCTTGGCCAGGGCCACCACATCGCCTTCGCTGGTGGCGACGGCGGTGGAACCCTTGAAGTGCGAGGTCAGGCTTTCGAAAACCGTTTCCTTCACCGCGAGACGCAGCAGGGTGTTCTTGGAAACCCGGTACTGGGCCTTGCCTTCGCGGATGTTCTTGCGGAAGGTGGTGTCCTTGTCCACGGTGAGGCCCTTGAAGCCCAACACCACGGCGGATTTGGCGGAGGTGAACGTGCCCTTCAGGAGGGTGACTTCTTTCTGTTTCTGTGTGCGTTCCATGTTCCCCCTCACTTATCGACGATGCTGGTGGAAACGGTGACGCTGGGGCCCATGGTCGAGGCCACGTGAATGGCCTTGACGTACTTGCCCTTGGCGGTGGCGGGCTTGGCCTTCTGCACGGCGTCGATGAGCGCCTTGGCGTTCTCCGTCAGCTTCTCGATGCCGAAGGACAGTTTGCCCACGCCAGCGTGGATGATGCCGGTCTTGTCGACGCGGTATTCCACCTTACCCGCCTTGATCTCCTTGATGGCCTTGGCCACTTCGAAGGTCACGGTGCCGGTCTTGGGGTTGGGCATGAGGCCACGGGGTCCGAGCACTTTGCCGAGTCGCCCCACGCCCTTCATCATGTCGGGGGTCGCCACGAGGGCGTCGAACTCCAGGAAACCGCCCGCGATGCGTTCGACGAGATCATCGCCGCCGACGATCTCCGCACCGGCGGCCTCCGCATCCTTGATCTTCTCGCCCTGGGCGATGACCGCCACCCGCATGGTCTTGCCCGTGCCGTGGGGCAGGACAATGGTGCCGCGAACCATCTGGTCCGCGTGGCGGGGGTCGACGCCGAGCCTCATGTGGACTTCCACGGTCTCGTCGAACTTGGCGAACGCCGCGTCCTTCACTGCCGTGAGAGCCTCGCTGAGGTCATAAGGGCGATCTTCGATCTTGGAGGCGGCGGCCCGGAATTTCTTGCCAGGTTTTGCCATTGCTTCTCCTCTTCAGGAAGATCTCCCGCGATGACGGTCGCGGTTGCCGGGAATTCCGCACGATGCGGGCTTCCACTCATTCAATCGTTGAAGTTCAGTCGACGATTTCCACGCCCATGGAACGGGCCGAGCCCGCGATGGAGCGCATGGCCGCTTCCAGGCTGCCAGCGTTGAGATCGGGCATCTTGGCCTTGGCGATCTCTTCGAGCTGCTGCTTGGAGAGCTTGCCCACCTTCTGCTTGTTGGGGGTGGCGCTGCCCTTCTCCAGGCCGATCTTCTTCTTGATCAGCACGGCCGCGGGCGGAGTCTTGAGGATGAAGCTGAAGCTGCGATCCGCATAGACCGTGATGACCACGGGCACGATGGTGCCCTTCTCCACGGCGCCCACGGACTTCGCGTTGAACTGCTTCACGAACTCCATGATGTTGACGCCGTGCTGGCCCAGGGCGGGGCCCACGGGAGGCGCGGGCGTCGCTTCGCCGGCGGGCAACTGCAGCTTGATGTAGCCGGTAATCTTCTTGGCCATGTTTTTTCTTCCTTCCCGCAGCGGATTCCAGCAAATACTGGCGACTGCTGCCTTGGTGGGCGGGCGCTAGGAATGCGCGATCCGCCTGGTGGTGAGGGGCCCGGTTGCCCGAGCGACTATCGCTTTTCGACCTGGATGAAGTCGAGCTCCACGGGGGTGCTGCGACCGAACACCGTGACCATCACCTTGATGGTGGAGCGTTCTTCGTGGATCTCGTCCACATCCCCTTCGAAGTTCGCAAAGGGGCCATCTATGATACGAACCTTTTCGCCCTTTTCAAAGTGGAATTTGGGCTTGGGACGCTCCTGCGTCTCCTCGGTGTGGTGCATGATCTGACGCACTTCGTCGTCGGTGAGGGGCGTGGGGCGCTTCTTGTTGGCGCCCACGAAGCTCGTCACCTTGGGCGTGTTGCGCACCAGATGCCAATCGGCGTCCTCCATCTCCAGGCTGTTGCCCTTGAGATGCACGGCGATCTGCACCAACAGGTATCCGGGGAAGGACTTGCGCTTTTTCAGCACGCGCTCCTTCTTACCGGATTTGGCGTCCACCTTCATCTCTTCGTAGGTTTCTTCGGGAATCTGGATATCGCCGAAGAACTCCTGCCGGTCTTCCATCTTGATGCGCTGGCGCAGATGCTCCATCACCTTGGCTTCGTAGCCGCTGTAGGTGTGGATGATGAACCAAGCCAGCTGAGGCCCGCCTGCAGGGACCGCTTCCGACGGGGTTCCGATGAGATCTGACATGATGCCTCCGGCCTAGTGCATGGGGAGGACGAAACTCATCCCCCAGGTAATGGCCAAGTCCGCGAGGTAGAGAAAGAGACCCACAAAGGCGGACACCACGACCACGGCTCCCGTGGAACTGAGAACCTTGGACTTGCTGGGCCAGTCCACGCGCTTGAGTTCCGCGAGGAGATCCTGCGCCTGATGCTTGATGTTGCTGATCACGAGATTCCCCCGCTGTGGGCCGCCCGATCGGGCCTTCCAGAAGAAACAGCCCCAGCACGAATGGCCGGGGCCTTGGGCGAAGTGGCAGGGGAGACAGGGTTCGAACCCGCGACCTGCGGATTTGGAGTCCGCTGCTCTACCAACTGAGCTACTCCCCTTCGGTCAGGAAACCGGAGAACCGGGTTCCGCGCTGGACCTCAGTCCGCGCGGAACCCAGCACCGGATCACTTCGCTTCGCGGTGAGCCTTGTGACCCCCACAGAACCGGCAGAACTTCTTGAATTCAAGCTTGCCCGTGGTGGTCTTCTTGTTCTTGGTGGTGGTGTAGTTCTTGCGCTTGCACTCGGTGCATTGCAGCTGAACGATGTCACGCATAACAAATCCTTCGGGTTGGTACTACTCGATCACTTCGTCCACACGGCCGGAGCCGACAGTGCGGCCGCCTTCGCGGATGGCGAACTTGAGGCCCTTTTCCATGGCGATGGGGCTGATGAGCTCAACGGTCAGGGTGACGTTGTCGCCGGGCATGACCATCTCGCGGCCCGCTTCCAGGGTGATGGAGCCGGTCACGTCGGTGGTGCGGAAGTAGAACTGCGGGCGGTACTTGTTGAAGAAGGGGGTGTGGCGGCCGCCTTCATCCTTGCCCAGCACGTACACGGCCGCGGTGAACTTGGTGTGGGGCTTGATGCTGCCGGGCTTGGCCAACACCTGACCGCGCTCCACGTCCTTGCGCTCGACGCCGCGGAGCAGGATGCCGGCGTTGTCGCCCGCTTCGCCCTGATCCAGCAGCTTCTTGAACATTTCCACGCCGGTGACGACCTTCTTCACCGTGGGCTTGATGCCGACGATTTCCACTTCCTCGCCGACCTTCACGATGCCGGCTTCGATGCGGCCGGTCACCACGGTGCCGCGGCCCGTGATGGTGAACACGTCTTCGATGGGCATCAGGAAGGGCTTGTCCTTGGGACGGGCAGGATCGGGGATGTAGCTGTCCACGGCGTCCATCAGCTCGTAGATGCTCTTCACTTCTTCGGCGTTGATGTCGCCGCCGGTGGCCTTGTCCAGCGCGTTACGGGCGGAGCCGCGCACGATGGGAATATCGTCGCCGGGGAATTCGTAGGAGGAGAGCAGCTCGCGCAGTTCCATTTCCACCAGCTCGGCCAGCTCGGGATCGGCGATGTCCATCTTGTTCATATAGACCACGATGGCGGGCACGCCCACCTGACGGGCCAGCAGGATGTGCTCGCGGGTCTGGGGCATGGGGCCGTCGGTGGCGGCGACCACGAGGATCGCGCCGTCCATCTGGGCCGCGCCGGTGATCATGTTCTTGATGTAGTCGGCGTGACCAGGGCAGTCCACGTGGGCATAGTGGCGACGCTCGGTCTGGTATTCCACGTGAGCGGTGTTGATTGTGATCCCACGGGCCTTCTCTTCGGGCGCGGAATCGATTTCGTCGTAGCTCTTGGTGGAGCCGCCGAACTTCTTGGCGAGCACATAGGTGATGGCCGCCGTCAGCGTGGTCTTGCCGTGATCCACGTGACCGATGGTGCCGATATTGACGTGGGGCTTCGAACGATCGAATTTCTCCTTGGCCACGATTGCCTCCTGGGTGTGGTTGAAGTGTGTGGAACGTTGCGGAACGGGAAGAAGAAGCTGGAGCCCACAGCCGGGATTGAACCGGCGACCTCGTCCTTACCAAGGACGCGCTCTACCCCTGAGCTATATGGGCTTTGAACTTCTGGAGCGGGAAACGGGGTTCGAACCCGCGACATTCAGCTTGGAAGGCTGACGCTCTACCAACTGAGCTATTCCCGCCAGTTGGCCAGTCTTCCTCGAAAGACTGGAGGTGGTGCCGAGAGAAGGATTCGAACCTCCGTAGCGCGTCGCGCGGCAGATTTACAGTCTGCTGCCATTAACCACTCGGCCATCTCGGCGTGTCTTGGGTTGTCAATCCCCCCTATCACAGTCGGCTCTGCGAACATCGCCGGGTCTGCTTTGCGGGCAAAGCTTTCCTGACAGGGAATCCGAACGATACCACGGGATTTGGAGGATCACAACGAAAAAAATTCAGATCAACCCTTTCGCCGGGCCAGCACCCGAAAGAGCATCACCGCCGCCGCCGCGGAGACATTGAGGCTTTCAGTGCCTCCCGGCATGTCGATGCGCAGCAATCCGTCGCAGGCCTCGCCGATCTTCTGATGCAAGCCCTCGCCCTCCGAGCCCAGCACCAGCACGGTGGCGCGGTCGAAGGGTTCGTTCAGGTAATCGGTGCTGCCCTTCCCTGCGGCGAGACCGTAGATCCAGGCGCCGGCCTCCTTCAGTTCCTCCAGGGCCCGCCCCAGGTTCACCACGCGCACCAGGGGCACCCGCAGGGCCGTACCCGCGCTGGCCCGCACCACGGCCTCGTTCACCTGGGCGCTGCGCCGCTCGGGAAAGACCACGCCATCCGCTCCCGCCGCCGCGGCGCTGCGAAGGATCGCGCCGAAGTTGTGGGGATCGGTGATGCCGTCCAGCGCCAGCACGAGCGCGCCGGGACCTTTGTCCTTCACGCGTCGGCAAAGGCTTTCCATGGAATCCAGCTTCAGGCTCGCGCCTTCGCCCACCACGCCCTGATGCCGCTGGCCCTGGGCCCGGCGATCCAGGCTTTCCATGGGTTCCTGATGCACGGGAACGCCCGCCTCCCGTGCCGCAGCGCGGAGTTTCGCCTGCCGCGCCCAGACGGTGGGCGCGATGCGCAGCATCTGCAGCTCGCCCCTGGCAAGGGCCTCTTCACAGGCATGGGGGCCGAGGTGCAACACGGGTCAGAAGCGGCGCTTGAAGCCGAAGGCCCAGAGATGGCCCATGCCTTCCACCCGCGACGTGGTGCCGGTGGGATGGTAGCCAAAGCGGTTCCAGACGCCTTCCATGGTGCTGGAATCGATGTCGCGGTTCTGGCGGAACTGGTAGCCGAAGCTCGCTTCGCCGCCCCAGATCTCGTACGTCGCGCCCACGGAAAACGCGGCGTTGCGGGCCCCTGAGAGCAGTGGATTCACGGCTTGATCCACCTGGAAGGCCGGATCAATGCTCGCGCCCAGCCGGAAGGTCCAGCCCTTCAGAACATTCAACTCGCCCATGACCGAAGCGCCGTAGCCGCTGCGGTAGCCCGTGGGCAACGCAGGCCCGTTCACATCGCCGTTGGCGGTGGTGGTGAGCACCGCGGGGCCCGGCAGGCTGAGGCGGCTGCTGCCCACGAACCGCAGATCGAATTCCCAGGTGAAGAAGGGGTTGAGGCGATGGCGCACCCCGATCGAGGCTTTATCCGGCAGATTCACGTCGCCACTGCCCGGCCGATAGTGGATCTGGTTCAGCACCACGCTGCCCAGCGTCTCGATGCCCAAGGGCGCGGGACCGAAGCCATCGTTGGCGACATAGGTGCTCGAGTAATCCCCAGCACGGGTGCTGAGGCTGGGGGTGCCCTTGATGGCGCTCTGATAGGCGATCGCCAGCGTCCAGCGCGGGTTGATGGCCCAGCGACCACCCAGCGACCAGGAAAGGGCGTTGAGGTTGCCTTCCTGATAGCCTTCGGTTTCCACCAGGGCCAGGGAAGGATTCGTGGAACTCACGGCCTGGGTGGGATCGGTGGGAATGACCGAGCGGAAATGACTGCCGGAAGCAAAATGGATGCGCGTCATGCCCAGGCCCAGCCCCAGGGAGACATCGGGCCGCAAAGCCCAGCCAGCCTGAACTTCCAGGCGGTGCGTGGACAGGTCCAAACGGCTGCCCATGAAGCGCACGCTGCTTTCGGGCGACAACTCTGCATGGCGCATGAAGGGCGAATCCACCTTCAACCCAAGGGCGAAGCGCTCGTTGAGCCGCCAGGAGGCGCCGAAGGAGGGCAGGACCCGATTGCGATCATTCGAATAGAGGTGCCGCTGATTGGATTGCAGGGTGATCTGGGAGGAAGCCATCTCCATGCCCAGCCCCAGGTAGGCGCTGGCGTGATCCTTGATCGTCACCAGCAGGGCCGGATTGAGCGAAGCCGCTTCGAGGCTCTGGCCGAAGGCGATGCCCGCCCCGCTGCGGCCGATGCCCACCGGATCCGAGGCTGGGAGCCACAGACTCTGGGCCGCCAAGGGCGCCCAGGCCGCGCATCCCACCAAGCCCATTCCCCAAATTCGATTCCAACGCACCATGCTCGAGCCTCCAAAGGGTCCGCTTCTCAAATGACGCGAAGTCCCCACAAGTTCATGCCAACCCCACAGCATGGCCGGAAAGGCCCTTCTCCACCAAGCCCAACATGAGGAAGGCAGGATGCACAGGATGAAAACCCACGCCCATGCGTGCTTTTCCTCTGTGTCCTCCTTCATTCCTCCGTGTTCTCCGCGCTTCTTTTCTTGGTTTTTCTTTAGGTTTTGTCCATGGGATCTATGACCATTTCCCGCTTTTCCCCAGCAATTCGCATGGCTCTGTCAAAATGACCCGTGCCCTTTTGGAGTTTCCATGCGTGACACCATCGCCCTCAACCCCAACAAGCTCGTGCGCGCCCTGGGCAAGCCAGCGGCGGAGTTCACCAAGGCTGACATCCTGCGCTTCATCGAAGAAAACGACATCCGCATGTTCAATTTCCGGTACGTGGCGGGCGACGGACGTTTGAAGAAGCTCAACTTCGTCATCAACAGCAAGGCCCATCTCGACAGGGTGCTGACCATGGGCGAGCGGGTGGACGGATCGAGCCTTTTCCCCTTCATTTCCGCCGACTCCAGCGATCTCTACGTGGTGCCCAAGTTCCGCACGGCCTTCGTCAATCCCTTCGCCGACGTGCCCACGCTGGACTTCATCTGTTCCTTCTACAACAACCTGGGGGAACCTCTCGAAAGCGCGCCGGAATACATTCTTCGCAAAGCCCAGAAATCCCTGCAGGAAGCCACCGGCTGCACGCTGGAAGCCCTGGGCGAACTGGAGTACTACCTCTTTTCCGAAGTGGATCGCATCTATCCGATCATCGAGCAGAAGGGCTACCACGAGAGTCATCCCTTCTCGAAATGGGGCCTGGTGCGCCGCGAGGCCATGCAGGTCATCAGCGAGATGGGCGGCGTCATCAAGTACGGCCATGCGGAAGTGGGCAACATCATCAGCGGCGACCTGGAAATGGTGCAGCACGAAATCGAATTCCTGCCTGTGCCCATCGAGGACGCCGCCGATCAGCTGGTGACCGCCAAGTGGGCGCTGCGGGAAGTGGCCTACAAGCACGGCCTCGAAGTGAGCTTCGCGCCCAAGATCATCGTGGGCCACGCGGGCAGCGGCATGCACTTCCACACCCGCCTCACGAAGGACGGCAAGAACCTCATGGCCGATGACAAGGGGCTTACGGACACTGCGAAAAAGGTGATCGCGGGCTACCTCATGTGCGCCGAATCCCTCACGGCCTTCGGCAACACCGTGCCCACCTCCTTCCTGCGCCTGGTGCCCCATCAGGAAGCGCCCACCAGCATCTGCTGGGGCGATCGCAACCGCTCCGTGCTGGTGCGCGTGCCGCTGGGCTGGCTGGGCGTGGGCGATCGCATGCTGCGGGATGCCAATCCGCTGGAACCCGTGCGGGACGACGAGGGGGAAAACAACCAGACCGTGGAGTTGCGCAGCCCTGATGGCTCGGCCAACGTCCATCTGCTGCTGGCCGGCATGGCCGTGGCCGCGCGGTACGGTCTGGAAAATCCCGATTCCCTCAAGGTCGCCGAACACCTCTACGTCAAGGCGGATGCAAGCAAGGACAAGAGCCTGAAGCAACTGCCCGCCTCCTGCTGGGAGGCCGCGGAATGCCTGAAACGCGACCGCGAACGCTACGAAGCCCATGGCATTTTTCCAGCGGGACTCATCGACGCCTTGGCCAAGCAGCTTCAGGCCTTCGACGATCTCAACATGAGCGAGAAGCTCTTCGGCAACGCCGACAGCCTCCGTCAGCTGGTGCAGCGCCACCTGCACTGCGGATAGGCCCAAGCTCGATCCGATTGCGGAATCGTTACACTGGTAGCCCAAGGCGGTATTCTCTATTTCCTTCCGCCCGCTGCCCAAGGTTCGCATGCCCCGCACCTTCCGATTCCCAGGCTTGTCAGGCCCCCGCCCCCTGAGCGAGGGAGCCTTGATGATCGGCCTGCTCCTGGCGGGCTTGGTGCTGCTGGCTTCGGTGCTGGTGGGCAAGGTCATGCGGGACCGGGAGCTTGCGCTGGGGCGCGATCACCTGCAGCGCACCGTTCATCTGCTGACCGAGCAAACGCAATTGGGGTTTGCCCCCGCCTACAGCATGCTGGACCGACTGGCGGATCTTTCGCCTTCGCTGCCCGATGGCTTCGAGAAGAAGTTCACGAGCGCCGAAGGCCACTATCTCTTGTCCCGCATGGTGCAGGGCAAGCCGCTGGAATTGAGCGTGCTGAACCGCGAAGGCAAGCTGCTGGCCCACAGCGATTCTGTCCCCACGAGCCCAGGCCGCTTCGACACTCTTTCCGTGCAACAACTGATGAAGAGCCCGGAACCATCCGTGCGCATCGGCAGCGTGGAATGGCTGCACGGGCGATGGATGATCCCCATCAGCCGACGGATCAACGGCGAAGATGGCCAGCTTCTGGGCATTCTCCAGGTGAGCGTGGCCTCGGAGGCGCTTTCGCAGATCTACGCGCCCACGGGCGCCATGTTCGGTCCCCAGTCCCTCATCGAGCTTCATCACGACGAGCGCGGCCTTCTCGCAACCTGGCCCTTCCACACCAACTTCCTGGGACAACCCCAGCAAACGCCTCTCGCTATGCAGCCTCCCGCCAAGGATGGGGAGGTGAGGATTCTCCCTGAACGCATGTCTCCAGAGTGGAACGGCACAGGGCCCCGCGCGGTGATCGCCCATCACCTGGAAGCCCAACGCATGATGCTGTTCATGGCAGTGCCTGAAAACACGTACCTGGCCGGGTGGCGGCAGGTGTCCCGCATCCTCATGCTGAACCTGCTGGTGACCCTGGGCACGCTGCTCGTGGCCACGCCGCTGGTGGTGAAGATCCTGCGAAAGCGGGAAGGCTACCTGGAGCGGATGGAAAAGCTCAAGGAGCAGGCCGAGGCTGCGAACCTCAGCAAATCCCGCTTCCTGGCCACCATGAGCCACGAGATCCGCACGCCCATGAACGCCATCCTGGGCATGGCCCAGTTGTTGAGGTTGCCCGACACCACCGAGCGGGAACGGCGCAACTACACCGACACCATCCTGAAATCGGGTCACGCCCTGCTCGCGCTGCTCAACGACATTCTCGATCTCTCCAAGGTGGAAGCCGGACGCATCGAGCTGCTGGAGGAGACCTTCGATCCCGAAGCCCTCATCCAGGAAACGGTGACGCTTTTCGGCGAAGAGGCCAAGCGCCGCGGTTTGACACTGCGGGGCGAATGGAACAGCCCCCACATGATCCGCCGTGGCGATCCGATGCGCCTTCAGCAGATGCTCTCCAACCTCGTGTCCAACGCCCTCAAGTTCGCGGAAAAGGGTGAAGTGCGCATCCAGGGGCAGGCCGTGGCCTTCGGGGATCAAGGCGCCGAGCTCACGTTCTCGGTGGTGGATACGGGCATCGGCATCGCCCCGGAAATGCGGGGCCGGATGTTCCGGCCCTTCACCCAGGCCGATAGTTCAGCCACCCGCAAGTACGGCGGCACGGGCCTGGGTCTCTCCATCGTGCGGAGCCTCGCCCGCCAAATGGGCGGTGATGCGGATTTCGAAAGCGAGCCAGGACTGGGCTCCCGCTTCTGGTTCACCATCAAGACCGCCGCTCCCCAGACTGAACTGCCCCAGCAGCCTTCCCCGGAGCCCGTCCACGAAGCCCTTCCCCTCCAGCCCCTCGGGCCGATCCTGGTGGTGGAGGACAATCCCATCAACCTGGAACTGATGGAGAACATGCTGCAGCGCCTGGGCTGCGAGTGCGTAAGCGCCGAGAACGGCGAACGGGCCGTGGATCTCATCACCAAGCAGGGATTGAAGCCCCGGCTGGTGCTGATGGATGTGCAGATGCCCGTCATGGACGGCCTCAGCGCCACCCAAGCCATCCGCACCTGGGAGCAGACCCACGGCCTTCCTCCGCTCCCCATCATCGCCCTCACCGCCGCCGCCTTCGAAGAGGACAAACAGCAGACTCAGGAAGCGGGCATGAATGCCTTCCTTTCCAAGCCCGTGGACATGGAGGCGCTGCGGGAAGTCATCGAACGAAACTGATCGGAAACGGCGGAAGACGAAGAATGTCCGCGTACGTCAAGGATGGCGCACGCTCGACATTCAGATCAGCGGCGCCAGCAGTTCGCGATACACCGGCATGGGCCACAGTTTGGCGGCGCAATCCTTTTCGGCCTGATCCAGCAGATCGCGCAGAACTTCCTGGGTCTGCTTCACGGCGGTGCCGAAGGCGCGGGTGCGGTCGTGGAGATCGGTCACGGATTCGGCGAACACCATGGCGGCCTTGAGGGCCACCAGCTGTTCCTGGGCCTGACCCACCAGCTGCGCCTGGGCCGCCAAAGCGCCGCGCAGGGCCGGGGAAAGCTCGATGCCCACGGCAGCCAGGGCCTTGAGCGCTTCGGCCCTCAGACGCAGATCCTCCAGCAGGGCCGGAATGGCCATGGTTTCGGCCATCTCTCGCAGCACCTGGGCTTCGATGGCAAGGGTCTTCTGATACTGCTCGTGACGAATATGGATGCGGGCTTCCCATTCCTCCGCCGTCAGGATGCCGAGGTTCACCACCAGATCCCTGGAATCGCTCTGCTCGAAGCTGCCGAGAGCTGCCACGGTGTCCCTGGCGTGGGGAAGTCCCCGGCGCTCGGCCTCTTCCCGCCAGGCATCGGCGTACCCGTTGCCCTCGAAGCGGATCACCTTGGTGTCGATGACGGTCTTGCGGATCACGGTGAGGGCCGCGAGGTTCAGCTCCTTGCCCTGGGCCAATTCCGCTTCCAGTTCCTGGGTCAGTTCCTGGATGGCCTCGGCGGCGGCGGCATTGATGAGGGTGAGCGGGAACGCGATGGGCTGGCTGCTGCCCACGGCGCGGAATTCGAACTTGTTGCCCGTGAAGGCGAAGGGGCTGGTGCGGTTGCGGTCGGTGGCGTCCTTCACCACCTGGGGCAGACGGGCCAAGCCGAAATCCAGCAAGCGCTTTTCGCTGGCGTCGGCGGCATTGCCGCACTCGATGGCTTCCAGCACGTGGTTGAGCTGGCCGCCCAGGAAGGCGCTCATGATGGCGGGCGGCGCTTCGTTGGCGCCAAGGCGATGGTCGTTGCCCGCGCTGGCGATGGCAGCCCGCAGCAGCCCGCCATGACGATGAATGGCCCTCAGTGCGGCGGACAGGAAGAACAGGAATTGGAGGTTCTGCTCCGGCGTGCGGCCCGGCTCCAGCAGGTTCTTCCCTTCTTCCGTGGCGAGGCTCCAGTTCACGTGCTTGCCGCTGCCGTTGACACCCGCGAAGGGCTTCTCGTGCAGCAGGCAGAGGAGGCCGTGCTTCTCCGCCGTGCGCTTGAGGATCTCCATGAGCAGCTGGTTGTGATCGCTGGCGAGGTTGGCGCTTTCGAAGATGGGCGCGATCTCGAACTGATTGGGCGCCACTTCGTTGTGGCGCGTCTTGGCGGGAATGCCCACCTTGTAGCACTCCACCTCCACGTCGCGCATGAAGCCCAGCACGCGATCCTTGATGGAACCGAAGTAATGATCCTCCATCTCCTGGCCCTTGGGAGGCCGCGCTCCCAGCAGGCTGCGGCTGGCAAAGAGCAGGTCGGGCCGCTGCAGCGCCAGCTTCAAATCCACCAGGAAGTACTCCTGCTCCGCGCCGCACTGGGCCGTCACCCGGGCCGTGGTCACGCCGAAATGGGCCAGGGCCGCCACCGCCGCCTTGCTCAGCGCCTCCATGGAACGCAGCAGGGGCACCTTATGATCCAGGGCCTCGCCGTGATAGCCCACGAAGGCCGTGGGGATGCACAGGGTCTTGCCGCCGGGCCCCTCCACCAAGAAGGCCGGACTGGCGGGATCCCAGGCCGTGTAGCCTCGCGCCTCGAAAGTGGCGCGCAGACCGCCGCTGGGGAAGGAGGAGGCATCCGGTTCGCCCTGGATCAGCTGGGATCCGCTGAAACGCTCGATCACCGCGCCGGGGCCGTCCCAGGTGATGAAGGCATCGTGCTTTTCCGCCGTGGCGCCGGTCATGGGCAGGAACCAGTGGGTGAAATGCGTGGCGCCCATCTCCATGGCCCATTCCTTCATGCCGTGGGCCACGGAACGAGCGATGTCGGGCGTCAGGGGCAGCCCCTTGCGCTGGAACTCCCGAAAGGCCTTGTGCACGTCCTTGGGCAGCTTTTCCCGCATGGCCCGGTCGTCGAAGGTGTTGCACCCGAAATAGCCGCTGATCTTCACGGAGGCAGGGCAGGAAGCGGAAGAAGCTGGGTTCACATCGACTCCTTGAACGAATATCGCCACGACGCGAACGTTCGTGGCGACGGGACAAAATCCGGCACAGAGTAAGGGAGAAGGATGCCATGGGCCTTCAGGCATCACAAGCCTCCAGAGGGGGGTAAACTCATCTCATGGATAGTCAATCCCTTCCCTACGTGCCCGATCTGGAAAGCATCGATCCCAGCCTGGATCTGGTGGCCGAAATTCAGCGGCTGCGCCGGGAACGCCGGGCGGTGATCCTGGCCCACTACTACCAGGAGCCTGAAATCCAGGATCTCGCGGATTTCGTGGGCGACAGCCTGCAGTTGAGCCAGGCTGCGGCCAAGACCGACGCCGAGGTCATCGTGTTCTGCGGCGTGCATTTCATGGCGGAAACCGCCAAGATTCTCAGTCCCGACAAGATCGTGGTCATCCCCGACATGGACGCGGGATGCAGCCTGGCGGATCGCTGCCCCGCCGAGGCCTTCGCCCAGTGGCTCAAGGCCTATCCCGATCACGACGTGGTGAGCTACATCAATTGCTCGGCGGGGGTGAAGGCGCTCTCGACGATCATCTGCACCAGTTCCAATGCCGTACGGGTGGTGCAGAGCATTCCTGAAGATCGCCCCATCGTGTTCGCGCCAGATCGCCATTTGGGCGCCTGGGTGAAGAAACAAACGGGCCGCGACATGGTGCTGTTCCCCGGCTTCTGCATCGTCCACGAGCAGTTCACGGCCAAGCGCGTGGCGGCGCTGCAGGCGCAGCATCCCACGGCCAAGCTCATCGTCCATCCCGAATGCGATGCCACCGTGAGCCGCATGGCGGATTTCGTGGGCAGCACCGCGGCCCTGCTGAACTATGTGGCCACGAGCCCCGCCACCCAATTCATCGTGGGCACCGAGGCGGGAATCCTGCACCAGATGCGCAAGCTGCGGCCCGAGGCCGATCTCCTTCCCGTGCCCGCCGACAGTGGCTGCAACTGCTCGCTGTGCCCCTACATGAAGCTCAACAGCGTGGAAAAGCTCTACCTCTGCCTGCGGGATCTCGAGCCTCGCATCGAGCTGGACGAAACGCTCCGCCAGCGCGCCCTGGCGCCGCTGGAGCGGATGCTGGCCCTGGGCTGACATGCACACACGGAAGATCACGCGCTTCCACCCGCGCCGGGCGCTCTCCCAGCCCCGTCACGGCCTGGCCTGGTTCCTGGCCAAGCACAGCGGCTGGGTTCTGACGACCCTGGTGATCCTGGTGGTGGCCTGGGGCCTGTGGTGGGTGCCTCGACAGCACACCCAGAACCTGTACTTCGACCTCCAGGCCAAGTACAGCGAGGATCACTTCGAAAACGCCCAAAGGGTGGAACGGCACTGGATGGACTATCCCAACCTGCCCGCTTTCACCCAGGGGGACGAACCGTGGGTAAAGACCTTCCTGACCCAGCAACCGATGGTGGTGGCCCTTTTTGATCGCCGCAACCTCGCCCTGGCCTGGAAGCGGGAAGGCGACCGATTGGTGCGGGCCGAGCATGACGCGGAAATGGAGCTGTACCGCCCTTGGGCCGCCTGGGCCGAGGAGTCTCGCCGCTTCCAATGGACCCCGGACGAGAGCCAGGTTCCCAGCGACTTCGAGGCGGCCTACACCCTGCTCCTGGGCGACCGCTACATGATGGTCAAGGCGTGGAAACCCGGCAGTCCCAGGGTGGAAGAGGCGCTGCGCTTGCTCTTCGGCGCCCATCCTCCCGCTCGCATCGGCCTCGTGCATGTCACGCATCCGCGACCTGGCGCCAAGGAGCCCCGCCCGGCCTGGGGCGCGGAACCCAATATCCAGGCCGACGTGGGGCGCATCAGCGATTCGCCCTTCAGCTTTTCCGGTTCCAGCGATTTCTTCGGCGAGAACTGGTCCCTGGAGATCATTCCCTGGCGTGCCGAGGTGAAGCAGATCGGCAGGGATTTCTTCTTCAAGCGCCGCCTCAGCCAAGGCATTGCCCTGGCGGTGGGCTTGGCCCTGCTGGGCGGGTTCTGGATGGTGCGGCGCGCCAAGAAGCGCGAAGCCCTGGATTCGGATCGCCTCGCGGCGCTCATGCACAGCCTGAAAACCCCTCTGGCCGTGCTGAAGTTCCGCTGCGACAGCCTGCGCTTGGGGCGCGTCAAGGACGACCAGGCCGATGTGGAGCTGATCCGCATCAGCGAAGAGGTGGACACGCTCTCCAACATGATCGGCCAGGGTCTTTCGGCCCTGCGCGGGGAAGGTCAGGTCGGCCCCCAGGACGAAGTGAATCCCCTCTGGCTCATGGGCGTGGCCGAGGATCTGCACGGGGCCTTCGAAACCGAGAACCGCCTCCTGGAGTTGAAGTTCTGTTCCGAGATCGGCAAGGCCAATCTGCCTTCGCTGCGCTCCGCCCTCCTGACCCTGCTGGAGAACGCGCTCTTCCACGGCAAGGGCAAGGTCACCTTCGAAACCTATCGGAAGGGAAAGCGATTCCACCTCAAGGTGACCGACCAAGGGCCCGGCCTCGATGCCACGCAGCTGGCTTCCCTGGGCAAGCCTTTCATGCGGTTCCGCCAACGGGGCCGCGAAGGCTTCGACCGCGAAGGCCAGGGCCTGGGCCTTTCTCTGCTCTGTCAGGTGGCCGAGCGTGAAGGCTGGGGCCTTTCCTTCGCCTCCGAACCCGACCGAGGCTTTCACGCCCAGCTCGTGGTGGAGGCCGCATGACCCACATCCTCATCATCGAAGACGAACCCAGTCTGCGGGAACTCCTGGTAAAGAACCTGACCTACGAAGGCTATACCGTGGAAGCCACGGACGACGGCATTCCCGGCCTGGCGGCCCATCAGGCTTGCCCCGCGGACCTCATCGTGCTGGACCTGATGCTGCCCCGCCTGGATGGGTTCCGCGTGGTGCAGGAGCTTCGGCGGGTGCGGGACACCGTGCCCATCTTCATGCTCACAGCCAGGGGTTCGGAAGAAGACCGCGTGAAGGGCCTGAGCCTGGGCGCCGACGATTACCTGGTGAAGCCCTTCTCCCTGCTGGAATTCATGGCTCGCATCAAGGCCATCCTCCGCCGCGTGCAGCCTCAGGAATTGCCCAGCACGCTGCTTTCAGGCCCTTTCCGCTTCGATCTGGCCAGCTTCCAGGTCTATCGCCACGAGCAGCTGGTGAACTGCACGCCCCGGGAATTCCGACTGCTGGAAATCCTCATCACCCACCCCGGCCGCACCCACAGCCGCTCCGAGCTAGTGGAACAGGCCTGGGCCGACGATGCCAAACCCACCTTGCGCACGGTGGATGTCCACATCGCCAACCTGCGCCGCAAGCTGGATGACGGGGAAGATCGCGCCTGCATCGCCACCGTGGGCGGCGAAGGCTACCGCTGGACCCTGGCCGTGGAGAAGACCTGAAGGCCGCGGATTCAGCTTTTTCATCAAACAAACCCGTCACTGCACCGTGGGATGCAGGCCCCCTGCTTCAAGGGTCAGGGTCAGCTCCTCGAAGGCCGTGCGCAAGGTGACGACGCCGCCTTCCTTCAGGCCCGGAAGGGGCCGAAAGCGGGGCGCAGGGAGCAGCCACAGCTCCCCCGGCGCGAGGTTCGGCGCATCGAGATCGGCCCAGACCTCCATGGGCATGGCTTGGCGATGCTCGCCGAACTGCATCTCCAGACGATCCGAGAAATCCAGTTCCGTCTCCAGCCAAGCGCCCAGCGTCACGCCGAAAGGATCTTCCACCGCAAGGCAATGGCCCAGGATGCCCTCGAACCCTCCCACCGCCGCCAGCGTGGGCTGAGGCCTCTGCGCCAAAGGCATCTCGGCGCTTCGCACCGGCGGGAGCGCACCTGTGCCATCGGCGCGACGCACACCTTTGGGTGCGGGCAGGCAGGGGCACAACGTCACCTCCGCACGGGCGGGGGCCACCACCGAAGGAAGGTCTCCGCGACGATGCCATTTCTCGGCGTAGGCCAGGGCCACCCGAGCGCGCTGAACAGCCCTGGGGCCGCTTTCCAGCAGGGCCTGCAGGGACGGAGGCACCAGCGCTTTGGCCAGGAGTTCGGGGGCACCTTCGCCCAGCCGCTGCAATCGTGCCGCTTCCGCCCGATTCAGATCCACCACGCGGTCGGAATCGCCGGGCAGCGGCGCCACCAGCACCATGCGACCATCCTTCCGGCGGGCGGTGCCTAGACGAAGAGGAAGCGGGGGCTTGGGATCGCGCGGCATGGCATTCACTCTATCCTGAAGCATGACCGAGCCCCGCCCTGTTCCCTGGAATCCCCCTCGACGATGGGCCGATCCCATGATCGCCCTGCTCCTGCTGTTGGCGGTGCTCACCACCGTGGAGGCCCTGGCCCTTCGGCGCAAGGCCCCTGTGGGTCCTCGACGGGTAGGCATGCAGACGAGGATCGTGGAGCTTCAAGCGGCCGCCATGGACACGGTGGGGCGGCCTTGGCGACTCACGGATCCCCGTCACGATCTGGGCCCCTGGGATCACGCCACCCTGGCCATCCTGTTGGCGGAAAAGGAGCGTCTCGCCGAAGGCGAGAGCCACGTGGCCCTGGCACCCGCAGAGTTCCAGCCCTGGTGGCGAGCGGCCTATCAGAACGAGCCCTATCCTCCAGGCGACATGCCCTCCTCGCTGAAGCCAGGCCTGGCGCGGGGCTACGCCTATTTCCGTCTTCACGCGAAGCTGGCGGAAGCGCGAGGCGTCGATCCCTCTCCCTTCGAGGATCAGGCCCAGGCCTGGGCCCGCTTGCGCAGCGTCGCCCTGGTTCTGGGCGGTTTCGCGGGCCTCGCCCTGGTGATGGTGGGCCTCGGCTCCCTGGTCTTCCTGTTGGTGACCCGGCGAAAAGGACCACCTCCCGAAGATTGCCCCATGACCTGGAGGGGCGCTGCCTTGGCCTTTCTGGGCTGGTTCGTGGCCCTGCGCTTTTCCGGCACGGCGGCGGCGATCATCTTCAAGGTGCTGCCCTTGCCCAAAGCCCTGGCCC
>JAJTBC010000017.1 GCA_021287085.1 Bacillota bacterium
CAACCTCATCCTGCCATCCTGTTTTTCAGCTTTTCCTGTGGAAGCCGGTAGAGTCGATCCATCGCTGATGCGGGAGTCTGTTCATGAAAGCCGTGCTGCTGGGGCTGGGGTTGATGTCGATGCTGTGGGCGGCGCCGCCCACAGCGGTGGATTGCGTCGATCCCTTCATCGGCACACAGGGCATGGGCCATTGCTATCCGGGAGCCACGGTGCCCTTCGGCTTCGTGCAGTTGAGCCCCGACACCAACCGCGCCCTCTACACCCTGGACGGCAAGACCTACCACAAGGACGTGTATTGCTACTGCGCGGGATACCAGCACGGCGATCCGGTGATCCTGGGCTTCAGCCACACGCACCTGCACGGCACGGGGCATTCGGATCTGGGGGATTTCCTGATGATGCCCACGGTGGGCCCGCTGAAGCTGGAGCCCGGCGATGAAGGCAAACCCGGCAGCGGCTATGGCTCCCGGTATCGCCACGAAGCGGCTCAGCCGGGCTACTACGCGGTGGAGTTGCTGGATTCCGGAGTGAAAGCCGAATTGACGGCCACACCCAGGGTGGGGCTGCATCGCTACGTGTTTCCCAAAAGCGCCGAAAGTCGCGTGGTGCTGGATCTGGTGCACGGCATCTACGCCTACGACGGCAAGGTGCGCTGGGCGCGGGCCCAGGTGCAAAGCCCCACGCGGGTGACGGGCTACCGCCAGGTGCGCGGCTGGGCGCGGGATCGGGTGCTCTACTTCGCGCTGGAGTTCAGCAAACCCTTCAAGAGCTACGGCCAGCAGGGCGACGAACCCAGCGTGTACCGCGGCTTCTGGCGGAAGTGGGACGAGACGAAGAACTTTCCTGGGATGGCGGGCATCCGCCTGCGGCTGCATTTCGATTTCGATACCAGCGAAGGCGAAGCCATTCAGGTAAAAATGGCCCTTTCCTCCGTGAGCGAAGAAGGCGCCCTGGCCAATCTGAAGGCGGAAGCGCCGGGATGGGATTTCGATGGCGCACATCGCACGGCGCGGGAAGCCTGGGGAAAGGAACTGGGCCGCGTGAGTTTCGAAGGCTCTTCTGACCAGCGCCGCACCTTCTACACCGCGCTGTACCACACCCTGCTGGGGCCCGTGACATTCCAGGATGTGGATGGCCGCTATCGCGGCGTGGATGGACGCATCCATCAGGCCCAGGGCTTCACCCACCACACGGTGTTCAGCCTGTGGGACACCCATCGCGCGCTCCATCCGCTCTACGTGCTGCTTCAGCCCCAGCGGGCCACGGACATGATCCATTCCATGCTGGCCCACTACGAGCAATCGCCCTGGAAGATGCTGCCCATCTGGAGCCACCACGGCCAGGAGAACTGGTGCATGATCGGCTACCACGCCGTGAGCGTGCTGGCCGATGCGTGGATCAAGGGGTTGCGCGGCTTCGACGGCCAGGCAGCCTTCGAAGCCATGAAGGCCACCGCCACCAAGGCCGAATACGACGGCTTAGGTGACTACATGAAGCTGGGCTGGGTGCCCGATGACAGGCAAAGTTCCAGCGCTTCCAAGACCCTGGAATATGCCTACGACGATTGGGCCATCGCCCAGATGGCCCGCGCCCTGGGCCGCAGCGAGGACGAAGCCGCCTTCCTGGCCCGGGCCCGCTCCAGCCGAAACCTGTGGGATGCCCAAAGCGGCTTCATGCGCGCCCGCAAGCGCGATGGCACCTGGCGGGAACCCTTTGATGCCCTGCAGACCCACGACCAGGGCTACATCGAAGGCAACGCGTGGAACTACAGCCTCTTCATGCCCCACGACGTGCCCTGGCTCGTGCAGGCCCACGGCGGGCCCAAAGCCTTCGCCCAGCATCTCGATCGGCTCTTCACCATGCACCTCGATGACGCCTTTTTCGCCGAAACCGAAGACCTGGCGCGGGTCTCCATGATGGGCAACTACGCCCACGGCAACGAGCCCAGCCATCACGTGCCCTACCTCTACCTGTGGAGCAGCGAACCCTGGAAAACCCAAGATCGGGTGCGGGCCATCCTGGCGCAGATGTACCAGAACCGCCCCGATGGCCTATGCGGCAACGACGACGTGGGGCAGATGTCGGCCTGGTACGTGTTCAGCGCCCTGGGCTTCTACCCCGTGGCCCCCGGCAGCGACCGC
>JAJTBC010000019.1 GCA_021287085.1 Bacillota bacterium
GCGCACTTTCTCGAGAGGGTTCAGGGCCTCTTCCACCTTCTTCACCACGTCCTGCTCCACGGCGTCAGGGCTGGCGCCGGGATAGGGAATGCTCACGGTGACCACGGGAAAATCGATTTTCGGGTACTGGTCGATGCCCAGGCCCTTCATGCTGAAGAGGCCCAGCACCACGAGGGCCAGCATCACGCAGGTGGTGAGGACCGGACGACGGATCGAGAGATCAGAAAGAAACATGGATCACTTCCCCTGGCCGGATTCGCGCACCTTCATGCCGTCGATCACCTGATCGCGGCCCTGGGCCACGATGCGCGTGCCTGCGGGCAGATCCACGGGACGCCAACCGCTCTGATCGGCACCCACGGCGATCTTGCGGCGACGGGCGATGCCGTTGTCCACCACGAACACTTCTGCCTCGCGGCCCACGGCGGTGAGCACGTTGGCAGGCAGCGCCGCGCGCTGGGTTTCGACCTCGGAAATCAGTTCACCTTCCGCGAAAAGGCCGCTCTTGAGCTTGCCGTCGGCATTGGGCACCACAAGGCGCACCCGCAGCGTGCGGCCATCGGGCTGCACGGAAGGACTCACGTTGGCGAGGGTGGCGGTGAAAGGCTCCGCGAAGCCCGTCACCCGGAACGTGGCTTTCATGCCTGCCTTCGCCGCGCCGACGGCCTCCGCAGGCAGATCCGCCACGATTTCCAGGGTGCGGTTGTCCACCACCATGAACGCCGTCTGGCCGGGAGCCAGCATTTCGCCGGGCTGGATGAGGCGCTGGGCCACTTCCCCGGGGAAGGGCGACACCAGCATGGATTTCTTCAACCGGGATTTGGCCAAGCCGAGGTTGCTTTCGGCGGCCCGCAGGGAGGCGCTGGTGGCGTTGAAGTAGGTCTCGGCTTGCTGGGCGGCCTGCTTGGTGATGCTGCGCTTTTCCAGCAACATCGTGGCGCGATCGTTGTCCCGCTGGGCCTGCTGGGCCTGAGCCCTAGCCTGGGCCACCTGGGCCTCGGCGGCCTGGACTCCTAACAGAAGATCGTCTTCGTCCTGGGCCGACAGCACGGTGCCCGCGCCCACGCGGTCGCCTTCATGCACCGTCACGCGGGTGACGCGGCCCGCCACTTCCGCCTTCAGCTCGGCGCGATTCACCGCCAGCAGAGTTCCCGTGAAGGGCAGCGAGCCGCGAAAGGCCTTGCTTTCCACGGTGGCGAAGGAGGTGACGAGGCTGCCCTGTTCCTTGAGGACCTTTTGATGGTTCAGTTCGGCGTTGCGCTTCATGCGGTGGCAGGTGGCCGCGCCCCCGATCACCAGCACCGGCACGGCAGTTAGAAGAATGATTCGTTTGCGATCCATGAATTCACCTTTGAAAAGACGTGTGGAGATCAGAGAGGAGGAAGGCCCAAGGCCCGACGTTGATCGAAGCGCGCGGCCCAGAGGCCAAGCTCAGCGCGCCGACGCTGGCTTTCCAGCAGGCGCTCGGTGCGCTCGGCCTGGAGCAGATCCAGCGACGTGATGAGGCCCTGCTCATAGCTTTCGCGACTCATGCGAAGGGCCTCCAGACCCGCATCATGGGCCTTGGTAGCCGCTTGATGAAAGGCCGTGGCCTTTTCCAGTTCCCGGGCGGCAGTGCTCTTTTCCACGGCGATGGCGCGCTCCTTGTCGAGCCGCAGCTGGCGCACCTGCTCGGCCTGCGCGGCGTTCTGGGCGCGACGGCCGGAGCTGCGAAGCCCATCGAAGACGGGAAAGCGCATGGTGACGCTCACCTTCCAGGCATCGTAGGGTTCCTTGAAAAGGTTCTGGGTCTTGTTGGTCTGGTAGCCGTACGAGGCGCTGAGATCAAACTTGGGGCGCAGATCGGATTTAAGCACGCGGTCATTGGCCTTGAGCATGGTTTCCTGCTGCTTGAGCTGCGCCAACTCCGACCGCTCCCCTGGCGCATGGGTCTCTCCGCTGGGTGGCAGGCCGATGTCCTCCAGCTTCAAGGGCGTGCGCGGATCCAGCCCCAACTGCCCGTTGAGCACTTCCAGGGCTCGCTTGTAATTGGCTTCGGCCTGAAGGCTCTCGGGCACCACCGCCAGGTACTCGCTTTCGGCCCGCAGGCGATCCAATTCCGTGGCGCTCTGGGCCTCCAGCTTGGCTTTCACGTCCGACAAGAATTGTTCGGCGGTCTTTTTGCGGGCCTCCACCACGTCCAGTTCTGCCTGGGAAGCCAGCACCGCGAGATAGGCCTTGGCGACACCGTGCAGCACATCCAGTTCCGCAGTGGTGTAGGCGAAGGCGGCTTCCTTCTCGCCCATGCCCGCAATCTCGATGGCAGTGCCGATCTTGCCCCAATAGAAAAGGGGCTGGGCCACCGTGGCCTGGGTGGTGTAGAGGGTGATGGGCGTAACGAGATTGCTGACATTGAAGGGGGGCAACACCACGCCAGGCTTGGTCTCGAAGGCGTTGAAGAGATTGAACAGCCCCGTCATGTTGCCGTTGAGCATGCTCACATCGCGCACCCGCGTGAAATCGCCGATGAGGGTGACCTGGGGCAGCGCATCGGCCCGCACGGTGGTGATGAGGCCACGGCGCTCGTCCACCCGAGCCTTGGCGGCACGCAGCATGGCGTTATCGGCCTTGGCGCGGCTCAATGCATCAGGGAGACTCATGGCCATCGGAGCTTGAGGAACGGGCGGCGCATCGGCGACGACGGGAGGCGGAAAAAACAGCATGATCAAGCTCCTAGGTCTTCCGGCAACCCGAGGCCCCGGAAACTGAAGGTGGCGATGTGACGGCTCAGGGATTCGATATCCGCAGGGCCGTAGGGCTTTCCGCGCAGCAGCGTGATGATGGCGCGGTCCCGATGGAAATAGAGGATCTGGGCGATGAGACTGGAGCCTGCCAGGAACAGGGCCTCCTGATCCAGATGGGGGCAAAGGGCGAGAAGGCAGGCCCGCATGTAGTCGGAATAGGGCCGCAGGTACTGCCGCATCAGCGCCATGCGCTCCGGCACCGGCTCCCTTTCGTGAATTTCCCGAATCCAGAAGAGATGAGCTGCTGTGTTCATCTCCTTGGTATGGCCGATGACTTCATGCTTGAGGAAGAGATCATCCAGGAAGGCCCGGATGTAGCGGCGCAGGCTGCGGGCGGCCTCCACCTGAGCATGGGGCGCATCGGGGGCGGGCGGTGGGGGCAAGGTGGGCACGGTGGTGGGGCACTGCGTGAAGAAGTACTCCATGGCCGCCAGGTACAGGCCTTCCTTGCTTTCGACGTAGTACTGCACCAGCGCGCTGTTGGCCTTGGCTCGGCGCGCGATCTCGCGGATGCCCGCCCCTTCAAAGCCTTTTTCCGCAAAGGTGAAGATCGCCGCTTCAATGAGCCGTTGTCGGGTGTCCTGGGACGTGGTGGGAGTCATAGGCCGAATCGGATCCTCATCAATCAAGTGAGTAAACAGGTTAATCAATCGATTGATGAAATCCAAAGGGCTTTCTGGTTTTTATTTTTAAAGATTGAAAAATATGAATTTATAAATCAACCCCTTTCCTGAAACCCGGGTCAGTCGGCCTTTTCCCCTCGCCGAAGTCGGACAGGGGCCCCAGCCCTTCCATTGGCCCAGACCGGGAACCATGGTAGGAAGAACGGAAAGGGGCTTCCTATGACGCTGCTCAGCTATGTCTTCTTCTATGTGGTCGCGGCGGTGCTGATCTTCCAGGGCACTCACGCTGTGGGCGAACAGCGCGAACCCCTGGGCGTGGTGCCTTCGGAGGTAACGCAGGAGCCCGGCAAGGCGCGGCTGCGCGGCTACATTTTGGCCGCCTTCGGCTACCTGAGCGTGGTTCTGGGTCTGCTGGGCCATGGATACGCCCCGTTGCAGAAGCTCCTGCCCGGCCTCATGGTCGTGAACCTGGGCCTCATCGGCGTCTATGGCCTCTACGTGATCTTCTTCAGCCGCAAGGTGATCTACCAGGCCGCACCCAGCGCTTGTCACGATCATCCTTCGCACTGAAGAACCAACCGTTGCGGCCTTCCTTCCCTTTCCTGGCTCGGCCTGATCTCCGCTGAGCCTGGAGCATCCGGGCTGCTTTTGGTGCACCATGCCGCTCCAGGCTAAGCTGGAAGCCAGGTTTGGAGTTTGCATGCAGGACAATCCCTATCGCCAGGTTCGCCTTGAAAAGCTCGAAAAGCTCAAGGCCATGGGCCTCGACCCTTGGCCCGCCAAGGCCACGCGCACCCACGGCATCGCCCAGGTGGTGACCGAATTTGCCGAGCAGACCGGGGAAGCCCTGGAAGCCCAGCCCGTGAGCCTGAGCGTCATGGGGCGCATCCTCGCCATCCGGGAAATGGGCAAGAGCGTGTTCATGCATCTCTCGGAAAATGGCCAGAAGCTCCAGGCGTACTTCCGCAAGAACGATCTCGACGAGCGCGATCCCCAGGCCTGGGAAGCCTTGAAGCTGCTGGACCTGGGCGATTTCATCGGCGTCAGCGGCGTGCTCATGCGCACCAAGACCGGCGAACTGTCGGTGCGGGTGCAGAGCTTCCAGTTCCTTTCCAAGGCCCTGCTGCCCTTGCCGGAAAAGTGGCACGGCCTGCAGGACAAGGAATTGCGCTACCGCCAGCGGTACCTGGACCTGGCCAGCAACCCCGACGTGTTCGGCGTGCTCCAGACCCGCAGCCGCATCGTGGCGGGCGTGCGGCGCTACATGGAGGAACAGGGCTTCCTGGAAGTGGAAACGCCCATGCTGCAACCCATTCCCGGCGGTGCCACGGCGCGGCCCTTCGTCACCCACCACAACGCGCTGGACATGCCGCTCTACATGCGCATCGCGCCGGAGCTTTACCTGAAGCGGCTCATCGTGGGCGGCTTCGACAAGGTGTTCGAGATCAACCGAAACTTCCGCAACGAAGGCATCAGCCAGCGCCACAATCCCGAATTCACCATGATGGAAAGCTACTCCGCAGGCGATGATCTGCGGGACGTGATGCGCCTCACGGAGAACCTCTTCCAGTCCGTGGCGCAGCTCTGTGGCGACGTGGCACGGCCCTACGGCGAACACGTCATCGACTACACCGCGCCCTTCCGGCGGCTCACGCTCAAAGATGCCATCGCAGAATTTGGCGGCATCGAGCGTTCGCGGCTCGAACAGGCCGACGAAATTGTGAAGCTGGCGAAGGAAATCCACGCCGAAGACATCAACCAAAAAACGTCCGGCGCGCTGCTGGGTGATCTCTTCGAGCACTACGCCGAAAAGCAGCTCATCCAGCCCACCTTCATCACCGATTACCCGGTGGAACTGAGCCCTCTCACCAAGAACCTGCCCGGCGATGCCGGTTTCGTGGATCGCTTCGAGCTGTTCATCGGCGGCATGGAATTGGCCAACGCTTACTCCGAGCTGAACGATCCCGTGGTGCAGATGGAGCGCTTCCAGGCGCAGCTGGCGGAACGGGAAGCGGGCAACGACGAAGCCATGCTGCTGGATCTCGATTTCGTCAACGCGCTGGAGCACGGCTTCCCGCCCACGGGCGGCCTGGGCGTGGGCATCGACCGCATGGTGATGCTCATGACCGGCTCCACCAGCATCCGCGACGTAATTCTCTTCCCGCTGATGCGTCCTCTCAAGCCTGCCGCGGCGGGGGCGGAGGAAGAATCCCAGCCCGATGCCGCGTCCTAGCCAGGGATGAACCCGCTCGCGCTGCTCTTCGTCGGACTGGGCCTCGCCGCCGATGCCTTCGCCGTGTCCCTCAACTACGGCCTGACCTTCCATGGACGGAAACATCGGGAGGCCTTCAAGATCGCCCTGGCCTTCGGCCTGTTCCAGGCGGGCATGCCCGTGCTGGGCTGGCTGGGCGGTCGGGCGCTCAAAGGCTGGATCGAGCCCTTCATTCCCTGGATCGCCTTGCTGGTGCTGGGCTACCTGGGGCTGCACCTGATCCTGGGGGCCTGGCGCAACGAGGAACCGGCGCACATTTCCACGGGGTTCAAGGTGCTGCTGACCTTGGCCGTGGCCACCAGCCTCGACGCCTTGGCCGTGGGCCTGCTCATGGCGCTGCTGGGCGTTTCGCTGTTTCTGCCCATCACCGTCTTCGGAGTGGTCACCTTCGCCGTGTCGTACGCGGGCATCGTGGGCGGCTTCGAGTTCAAATCGCGCCTTCAGGCCACCAGTCGCCGCGTCGTGCAGGCCCTGGGCGGTCTGGCCCTCATCGCCATCGGCGTGCGGATCGTGCTGGAGCGCTTAACCCAGCCGTGAGGCGACCACGTATCCACTCGGAACTCTTCTTTCGCTTCTCGCATTTACAGGAGAGCTTTCGGTGAATTCATGCAGCTTCGTTCCTTTCTTTTCATTCCCCTTTCCCTGTCTGCGCTTCACGCCGACGCCCTGGGCGATCTGAAGATCACGCTGGAGCGCCTGCGAAGCAAGGAACAGGTGAAAGCCAGGGTCGAGTACCAGTTCTGGCGCAAGGATGGCGAGGGCAAGGGCAGCGAGAACCGCACGTCCCAGGGGCACATCCAGACCTGGGTGGAGGACGGCCCCCAGGGCCTCAAGATCCTCTGGAACCCGCAGACCCTGCAGCAACTCAGCGACGAGGCCAAGGCCGAAGGCCAGGATCCCGAAAAGGAAACGCCCGTGAAGGATGGCCTCCGGGGCCTCAGCACCCTGAACATCGTGCGGAGCTTCAACGGCGCGGAGAGCCTGCTTCAGTGGCTCCAGAGCGCGCAGTTCCAGGTGGAGCGCCAGGAGATCTACCAGGGCCAGCCCGCGCGCCTGCTGGAGTTCAAGCTCACGCCGAAGATCAGCGCCCGGGAAAAGAAGCACCTCAAGAACGCCACCTTCTCCCTGAAGGTCTGGGTCGGCGCCGATGGCGTGCCCCTGGGCGCGTGGCAACAGCAATCGATCAAAGGCAGCTTCATGCTCATCGGCTTCGAAAGCTCCCGCACCCAGGAGATGCGCTTCGTCAAAGTGGGCAATCGCCTGCTGGTCACCCAGCTTCAGGAAGACGGCACCAACCACGCCATGGGCATGCACGTGGAAGAGAAATCGACGCTACGCGTCCACGTCAACTGAACCTTTCCGCAGACTCCCTGGCGAAACGCCTGTTTGGGATCATCGCCTTCATGGCACCCTGATTTTCGAGGAAGTGCCATGCCGTT
>JAJTBC010000020.1 GCA_021287085.1 Bacillota bacterium
TGCCGTCCTCCGCGATGCGCTGTTCCCCAGGACGAGTCTGGGAATGCAGCGCACCGAGTTCACCCACCATCTGCCCCAACAGATCGTTCAACTCCGACCGGTCGGAAACTTGCGCCACCAGAGGCTCGTATTTTCGGCGCACCGCCTCCCAATCCACCCCGCGCATGGCGTGATCGAAGAACCAATCGCGGTGCATGCGCCAAGCATCCTGGAACATCTGCTTCCATTCCAGCTTGGGGTCCACGGGAAAGGCCCAGTCGCCGGTCTTAACTTCGGCCTTGGAGAGATCGCCGGGAGCCTTGGCGCCGGCCTCCACCAGGTAGAAGGCCTGGCCACTGGCGCCGCGCTTCACCAGCAGAACTTTCTTGCCGTTGGCGGAAAGATCGAAGCCTTGGAGATCCGTCGCGAAGACCTCTGCCTGGGCGCCGCTGTTGCCGATCTCCAGTGTCTTCAGGCTGGACGTGCGCCCTTCCCGATCCAGGAAGTAGAGCCGCTTGCCATCCGTACGCAGCTCCTGATAGTTGCCTGCCGCCAAAGGCACTTCGTACAGGCGCTCCGCCAGGCCTTGCCATTGGATGGCGGGCTTAGTCTCCCCTTTCTCCGATTTGCCGTCACGGCCTTCCTTGCCGTCCTTCTCTTCTCCATCCAGTTCTGTCTTGGGCAGGAAGGGGAAGCGGTCATCCTCCTGCAGCGCGAGGCCGTAGAGCTTGGTGCGGCGTTCGAAAAAAGGCCCCATGTTGCGGTCGCCCCAAGGCGCGCCGTTGCCCACCTGGAATGCGCGCTCCGACAGGAACCAAAGCCAGCGTCCATCGGGGCTGAAGGCCGGAGAATGGGAATCGTACTTGTCGCTGGTCAGCACCAGCTTCTGTCCGTCGGCCACGCGACAGAGCACGAGCTGGCGCATCTGCCGCCCGCTGGCCGAACGCTGGATCAACAGGCTCTTCCCATCGGGAGCCCAACGAAGATCCGGCGAGCCGCCATGCTCGTTGGTATCCACCAGCCGGTTTTCGCTCGTGGCGGGATTGAGCAGCCAGAGACGACCTTGACGATCCGTGTGGGCCACCAAGGAACCATCGGGCGAGGGAAAGAGATTGACGCGGGCCACGCCCTTGTCGCTGGTAAGCGCCTTGCCTTCTGGGCCGCCTTCGGCGGGGAAGCGCCAAAGCTGCGATTCGCCCGTGGCATCGCAGAAGAGGTAGATCCATTTCCCATCGGGGCTCAGGGTCGCTTCCCTGGCACGACTGCCTTCGGGCAAAGGCACTTCCACCCGGCGCAGCGATTGGAGCGCCACCAGCGCCACCTGACCCCGCGCCGTGAGCGCCACGCGTTCGCCATTGGCGCTGAGGGCCACGTTATCGAGATAATCCAGCGGCTTGCGGACGAGACGTTCCCGCCGCTGATCGAAATCCGAAATCAGGTTCAGCGCCACGGCCCGATCCTGATTCGTGGCGAGATCGAAGATCCGCAGGCCGGAGCCAGACTGGTAGGCCACCCGCCCATCGGCGAGGCTAGCGCCGCGCACATCCCACTCCTTGTGGTGCGTGAGCTGGCGCGCTTCTCCACCGTTGAAATTTAGCGACCACAGATTGTCGCAACCATCCTTGTCGCTCACCACCACCAGCCGGTCCTTCCACACCATGGGCCGCTTCATGGGCGCATCGAAGGCGAGCTTCACCGCCTCGTCGCGCCGTTGCAGATCAAAACGCCAGATCTCTGCCGCCGCGCCGCCTCGATAGTTGCGGGCGTTGTCGTTGGTGAGATGCAGCCCCATGCGGGTGAAGAACAGGTAGCGCCCGCCTTCATCCATGCAGGCTTCACTGGCATCGGCCAGGGGCAACGTCGTGCGCGCCAGCGTCGAGGGATGCACGGTGGCAATGACCATGCGGCGCGCGGGCCCCACGTTGGACACCGTGGTGAAGAGCACTTCGCCTTTGGTCGTCCAGCCCAGCACCGCACAGCCCTGGCCTTCGAAAGTGAGCCGCCTGGGCTGGCCCCCTTCCACGGGCATCACATAGACTTCCGCAGGACCTTCGTAGGTTCCGGTAAAGGCCAGCCATTTGCCATCCGGCGACGCCGACGGTCGCGTTTCCTGGCCCGCGTGGGTGGTCAGCCGCACCGCTCGACCCCCGGCCTGACTGGCCCGCCACAGATCGCCTTCCGAGGTGAAATACACCTGATCGCCCTTGGGCGCGGGAAAGCGAACATACGGCGCTTGCGCCGTGGCAGGCAAACACAGGCTCAACGCAAGAACGGACAGCGGAAGGCGCATGGAAACTCCAAAGAAACGAGGCATCGCCTCACGAGGCTAATCCTGCTTTCAGCATAGCCTCTTCGGTTGGCCGATACTCTTGGAATGGAACTCCAACTCTCTCCCGAGGACATCAAACGCTTCCGACCGTCCATTCAGCGGTTCGTGGAGGAAGAATACGGCGCCGTGCTGGGCGATCTGGGGGCCGACACCTTCCTGCGCTTCTGCCTGGCCGAAATCGGCCCGGCCATCTACAACCGCGCCATTGCCGATGCCCAGACCTGTGTCCAGGAACGCGTCACCGATCTAGAGAACATCTGCTTCGCCGACGAACGCAATTACTGGGCTCCCAACGGAAAGGGCGTACGGCGCAAAAGCGTACGCTGACACACGGGGCTGAAAAGCGCGAGCCCTCGGAGCAGCGTGGCGCTCCAAGGGCTCCTTGGTTTTCAGTGGAAGCGATGCGGACTCAGAGGGTCAGCACCACCTTCACGCTGCCATCCACCGCGGCCTTGTCCACGTACCCGATGAATTTCGGGTTCTCCGCCACCATCTTCACCACCGCCTGGGCAGAACCCAGGGCCTGGGGCGGCTGGGCCGCGCCGGAAAACGTCAGCTTCGACCAGTGCGCTTTCACCTGGGCCGCGCTCTTGCCCGTCACCTTCTGGTAGAACTCGTTGCGAGGACCCGAACCTTCCGAAAGGTCCACCGGCACG
>JAJTBC010000026.1 GCA_021287085.1 Bacillota bacterium
GGCGATGACCACCCGCGACCCGGTGGTGAGATCCATGGCCCCGCCCATGCCCGGCACCATTTTCCCGGGAATTTTGTAATTGGCGAGATTGCCTTCCTGATCCACTTCCAGCACGCCCAGCACCGTGTAATCCACGTGGCCACCCCGGATGATGCCGAAGCTGGTGGCGCTGTCGAAGAAGCACCCGCCGGGCTTCACGGTGACAGGCACGGCTCCCGCGTTGGTGAGATCACGGTTCTCCTGTCCTTTCATGGGCGCGGGACCGAGCCCCAGCATGCCATTCTCCGATTGCAGAATGAGGGTGACGTTCTCGGGCACGTAGTTGCCCACGAGGGTCGGAAGGCCGATGCCCAGGTTCACCACATCGCCGGATTTGAAGATGCGGGCAATGCGCTTGGCGATGATGTCTTTGTTCGCAACGTATTCCATGATCTTCTCCTACGCCTCCAGCCTTACCGCTTGCACCAGACAATCCACGAAGATCGAGGGCGTATGCACCTCGTCGGGATCGATCTCGCCGATCTCCACGATCTCTTCCACCTCCGCGATGACGAGCGAAGCCGCCATGGCGATGAGCGGATTGAAGTTGCGGGCCGTGGCCGAATACACCAGGTTGCCCGCGCGATCGGCCTTCTTGGCCTTAACGAGGGCCACGTCGGCCTTGAGGGGCAGTTCCAGCAGGAAGAGCTTGTCGCCCACCGTAATGACCTGCTTGCCCTGCTCCACTTCGGTGCCCAGCCCGGTGGGGGTCAGGATGCCGCCCAATCCGACGCCGCCCGCCCGCACGCGCTCCGCCAGGGTGCCCTGGGGAATCAATTCCACATCGGTTTCGCCCGAATTCATCTGTCGCTGCGTTTCGCCATTGAGGCCGATGTGGCTGCACTGGATCTTCTTGAACTGAGCCTTGGCCACCAGATGTCCCACGCCTTCCACGCGCCCCGTTTTCAGATCGTGGATGCCCGTGTCGTTGCAGATCAAGGTAAGGCGCTTCAGATCGCGTTCCTTCAAGGCTTCGATGATGGAATGCGGCGATCCGCAGCCCAGGAAACCGCCCACCATCAGCGCATCGCCTTCCCTCACCTTGGCCGCCGCTTCCGTCGGCGTGATCACAGGTTTGACAATCATGAACAACCTCCTCAAACAAGAACGAAAATCGAAAAACGTGTGAACAGGATGGAAGGATGGACAGGATGAAACGCAGCATCCTGCTTCGAAGTTCTCACCCTGCACATCCTGTCATCCTGTTTTTCCTTTCACCCTGAACCTTTTCGCAGATCAGTAGTCCTGCTTTTTCTCGATCAGGCGATCGATGATGAAGGTGGCCACGTGATCGGCATAGCTTCCCTTGCCGAAGCCTGCGTCATAGCCCAGCTCCACGGCCAGCTTGTTGCCGATGCGACTGCCCCCGGCGATGACGATGAAGCGTTCGCGCAGATTGCGGGCCTGCAACAGCTCGATGAACTCCGTCATGTTGTGGATGTGCACGTCCTTCTGGGTGACGATCTGGCTCACCAGAATGGCGTCGGCATTCACCTTCACGGCGTAGTCGATGAGCTTGTCGTTGGGCACCTGGGCGCCGAGGTTGTGGGCCTCGATTTCGGGATAGCGTTCCAGACCGTAGTGATGGTTGTAGCCCTTCATGTTCATGATGGCGTCGATGCCCACGGTGTGCGCGTCGAAGCCGGTGCAGGCGCCCACGATCACCACCTTGCGGCCCAACTGTTCGCGGATCACCTCGCAGGATTCGTTCATCGAATAGACCTTCTCGCCGGTGGCCTCTTCGATGTGGATAGCGTCGTAGTCCACGAAGATTTCGGTCTTGGCATAGGCCACGTAGAAGCTGTAGCCCTCGGCCATGGCGTGGGAATGCACCACCTCCGCATGCTTGAAACCGAGCTTCTCCATGAAGATCCGCGCCGCCTCGCGCCCTCGCGGGCCTTCAGGCACCGGAAGGGTGAAGGAAAGCTGCACTGCGCCATCATCCAGCGTGTCGCCGTAGGGTCGAATGATCATGGTTTATCGCTCCAATCCAAGTTCCGATTTCAGGAAGCTCTCGAAGGGGTTGTAGTATTCGTCGCCCTTTTTCACGAGGCCATCGAGGCCCTTGCCCATGTCGCGGGGGCGCTTGATATCCGCGAACTCGCCCTTCTCCATGGCATCCATGAGGCCGATCTGTTCGATCCGCTCCAGGAAGGCCACCGCTTCGTCCAGCACCTGATGGGCGCGGTTCATAATGATGCCGCCGGGCTTGAACTGGATCTCGCTGGAGAGATCGGCCATGTTGTTCATCACGTATTTCGCGTTCTCCAGCGCCAGGCTGCGATCCTGCATGAAGGGCGTGTGGATGGCCTCCGTGAGCATGCCGAGCAGGTGGATGCCCTGGTTGGTGGCTTGGCTCACGAAGTTGAAGAGCGCGTTCTGCACCACGCCCTTGAAGATGTCGCCGGTCATGAACTTCGTCGGGGGCATGTACTTCAGGGGAGCTTCCGGGAAGATCTCGCGGGCCATCTGGGCCTGGGCCAGTTCCATCAGGAACCCGTTCTTGATGGTGGGATCCATTTCGAAAGCGTGGCCCAGCCCCATGAGCCGCGCTGGCATGCCGGCGGCGTAGGCGAAGCGCTCGTTGAGGAACTGGCTGGCCAGCACCGTGTAGGCCTTTTCCACGGCATCGGAGGTGGTCAGGTAGTTGTCCTCGCCGGTGTTGATGATGACGCCCGCGAAGGCGTTGATCATGCGGCTGAACTTCTGGTCCACGAAGGTGCGATACATGTTGATATCGCGGAAGAGAATGCCGTACATGGAGTCGTTGAGCATCATGTCGAGACGTTCCAACGCGCCCATGGCCGCGATTTCGGGCATGCACAGACCCGACGCGTAGTTGGTGAGGTAGATGTAGCGGCCCTGCTTGTCCACCGCTTCATCCAGCGCCTGACGCATGATGCGGAAGTTTTCCTGCGTGGCGTACGTCCCTCCGAAACCTTCCGTGGTCGCCCCGTAGGGCACGTAGTCCAGCAAGCTCTGGGCCGTGGTGCGGATCACCGCCACCACGTCGGCGCCCTGCTCCGCCGCAGCCTGGGCCTGTTTCACATCCTCGAAGATGTTGCCCGTGGCCACGATGAGATAGAGCATCGGCGAGTGGTTCTTGCCCGCGTACTGCACCAGCTTGGCTTCACGATGGGCGCGGTTGCGCTTCACGCGCTCCGCAAAGGCCTGGATGCGTTCGGCGGTCTTCTTCTCGATGGCCCCTCGATCGCCCAAGGGGATCTCATCCACGCGCAAGCCTCCGGCGATCTTGGCGTTAAGGCCTTCCACCGTCTCACCGGTCTTCACCAGCGCATTGATGTAGTAGAGCAGCGCGCCGTTCTCCAGCTTGCCCTTGAGCTGATCCACCACGAGGTTGGGCACCGGCACGCCATCGGCATCGGCGCCATCGGCCCCGGCGAGGCGCAGGGCGGCCCGCTCCACGGTGAGCGAGGTGTGGGCCTCCACGAATTCCATCACGGGATTCACGATGGCTACGGCCAGTTCTCGCGCCCTGGCGATCTTGGCTTCCGATAGGTTCAGTTTCATGTCCATGCCTACTCCTTTGAATCGTCGTGGAAGAAATGCGCAGCCCGCTCCGTCAGCGCGCCATCGAGGCCCAGCAGCCCTGCCACCGCGATGGCGTCAGCCACCTGGGCTTGGGGATCGTCGGGCACGAGCCGGAAATCCATGTGGGCATCCACCAGACGGAGACGAGCCTCCAGCGAGGTGTCACCGTCGAAGCCTGAGGCCAACCCAGCTCGGTCGAGACCTTTCATGCGCAAGTAGGCGGCACCGGGCAATCGCTTCACGCCACGGAAATGCGTGCTGAAAAGAGCCGTGACGGGCCGGGTGGCCAGGGCCTCCACCACCGCCGAAAGGAGGGCTTCAGCCTCCCGCGAATTGGTGGTGCGGGCGAATTCGTCGAAGAGCGCCAGCGTCGGCGCATCAAGGTCGGGCCAGGCCTCCGCCAAACTGCGGATTTCGCAGCCGAACCCCGATAGACCCCGTGCCTCCAGGGGCGTGCGCCCTTCCCCCAGGTAGAGGAAATGGCTGAAGAGCCGGGTGGCGAAGCTCGTGGCGGGCGCAAAGAGGCCCGTTTGAACGCAGAGCTGGAGAAAGGCCACGGTCTTGAGCACCACAGTCTTGCCGCCCATGTTGGAACCGAAGATCACCGTGGAAGGCTCGTCGAAACGGGCGTCCAGGGGCATGTAGGTCATGCCCAAGCGCTGGCAGTGTTCCTGGCAGGGAATGAATCGCCCCTGTGCGATGCTCATCGCCCCTTGGTGCAGAGTGGGGCGCACCAAGGCCTCTTCCTTGGCCAACCGTGCCCTGGCGAAGGCCAGATCGAAGCGCGTCAGCGCCTTACGGTAAGCCTCGATTGTAGTCATTTCGGCGTGGATCGTTTTGGAAAGCTGCGCCAGCACAGCATCTTCTTCGTTGCGCTCCCTGGCCAGCCATTCGGTGCGCTCTTCCAGCAGGGTCAATTCCTGCCCGCTGGGCAAAGGCCTCACGGTCCAATGATCGTGGTCGAAGGGCTCGATGAGCAGCAGGGAGGCTGCGGAAGCCGCATCCCCCAGACGGGATCGGGGCACCACCAGGAAGGCGCGGGCGCCGAAATCCAAGGCCCAGCGCCCGTGAATCTCCTTCACCCGCTGTTGCCGCAAGGCCTCGATGCCCTGGTTCAGATCCTCGATGCGCCGCCGCGCTCGCGCCAACGCCTCGGAGTAGGCGTCGGACACGTAGAACGATTCGGGACTCTGGCGTCCCTTGTCCAGCAGGGCTTCGAGGCTTTCCGATTCGTAGCGCAGACCGAAATGGCCCAGAGAGGCATCATCCAGCAGCAGCACGATGTTCTTGTAGTTGTGCAGGAACTTCTTGAACTGGAAGACCTCCACTTCGTCGAAATCCTTGCTGGCAGCGTCGGGCAGACGGGGGATGCGCTTGAGGTGATGGCGCAAGCGGCTGAGGCCGGGCACATCCCCATCCAGGCTCTGCAGCAGCTTGAGAGCCGCCTCGGTATCGTCCCAAAGGCCTTCCAGCACCTCGGCATCGCGATGCACGGCCATGGTGTCCTTGATGGCGCGACCTCCGGGCGTTTCAGGCTGGAAACGATCCCAGAATGCCTCGAACTCCGCATAGGCAAGGAAATCGCGCATCTCAGGCCGCCTCGTAAGGATTGAAGATCACCTGTTCGCTCACGGCTTCCCCCAGAGCGCGCTTCAGTTCGTCGCGTTCCACATCCCGCAGCGTCACCGCCAATCCCAGCAAGCGGAATCCACGGCGCACGGTGATGGCGCGGCGTTCGAGGGTACGGGCCAGCAAGGCGGGATCCAGGAATATCTTGGTGAAGTCTTCGACCGAAAGCACCTTCACTTCGGAAGGCAGGCGGGCCAAACGATCGGCATCCAGCACGTCTTCCATGCGATGCACGTCGCTGGCGGGATGGGGATCGATGGGCAGCCCGGCCAGGGTGACGAAATGCCGCAGATGGGCCGCCGCCCGAAGCAGGTTGCTCCGATCCACTCGCGCCGTGACGATGTAGCCCACCTCGCCCAAAGCGCCCACCTGGGTGAGTCGATTCACGGCGCCATCCACCACCACGGAAGTAGCCAAACCTTCTTCGCGCACCCGCGCCACCACGTCGGCCAGCACGCTCAAATGATCGCTGCCCACCAAGGTCACAGAGCCGCCCCGCACCACGCGCCCCAGGAAAAGATGGCCCAGGGAGCTGCGCCCTGGCAGGGCTTCCAGCACTTCCAGGCGAGCCGATCCGTGATGGGCGAAGGGCTGGGTGGTCATCACCACATCGCCCGGCTCCACGCGGATTTCCGAAGCGGGCGATCTCGATTCCCGCGCTTTCTGCGCGCCGTCCACGCCGATGGTGAACACCGCCACGGGGCCGTGGGCGCGAAGTTGCGGCAGCGCATGGCCGAGAAAGGTGGTCTTGCCCGATCCTTTCTCGAAGCCGGTGATGGCTGTCACCGCTCCTGCCATGGCCCGCAGATGGTTCATGGCGCTCCTAGTGCTTGCGCTGTTTGCGCGAAAGATTGGAAGGCTCCAGGCACAGCTGATCGCCCGCCAACAGCGTGGCCACGCCATCCTTGGCGCGGTAGTTGCGATCCGTGGGTTCCAGCTTGGCCTTGGGCCAGGGGTCCTGGTGTTCCGGTTCGGTGTACGTGGTGATGACGCCCTCGTAGTTGCGGAGAATGACCTTCTTGCCGCTGCGGCTGATGAGGTAGTTGGGCATCACCGGAATCTTGCCGCCGCCGCCGGGAGCGTCCACCACGAAGGTGG
>JAJTBC010000029.1 GCA_021287085.1 Bacillota bacterium
AAGGTTTCCCGGCGTTCCAGGGTGCCCGAAGCGAAACGGTTCGTCAGTCCATTGCTGGCGCCGATGTAGAGCTGTCCCTCGCGAAAGACGAGGCTCTTCACTTCTTCCAATCCGGTGGCGTAGAGGGTTTCCAGCCGGTCGCCGGTTTGTACGCCGGAATAGCGCAGCACCAGGCCGCGACCATGGGAACCCAGGTACCAGCCGCCCTGCCCATCGGAAATCAGGCAGGTGAAGGCCGTTTCTTCAGGCAGCTCCGCAAGCCGACGGCTGAAGTTTTCCCGCGCCAGCAGCAGCAGTGCCCCCTTCTCGCCGCCGCCCGCCACCAACACTTCACTGCCCAGCGTGGCCAGGCTCCACACCAACCGCGCATCGATGTCAGCGTAGGCTTTCACGTCTCCCGAAGGCGTCACGCGCAGCAGCTTGCCTTCGCCTGAAGGCGCTACCACCAGATCGGGGCCCACGCGGGTCATGGCGAACACGATGCCGCCCTTCACCTGAGCCAACGGCTTCATCTGGCCGTTGGTGTAGTGGAAGAGTTTGCCTTCGTTGCCTGCGCTCAAATACACGCCACCCGCGCCATCGGAGATGGCGCACCACACCACGCCTTCGGACACCTGGGCCACGCGGCGTAGCGAGGGCGCGAGCTTGAGCCGACCATCGGCGCCGATGCGAACGCCCTTGGCGTCAGCCCCCAGCCAGTCGTTGAAGGAGGAGAAGGTCGCCGAGGGCGGCTCCGCCTGGAGCGAAGCGCCCACGAGGGCAGGCGTGACCAGCAGAGAGAGGATTCGCGGATTCATTCAACATCCTTCCTATTCGATTTCCAGTTCCAGGCTCACAAGCCCTCGCACTTCCCGCTCCAGAGGCAGCAGGGCGCGGCTGATGATGCGGCGCTGCAGGCGGTTGTCCTGACCTTCGCCATCGCTGCCCAGCAGATTCGACACGGTGGGCGGAATACCCTCGATGCGGCTGCCTCGCAAGCCCGCGCCAGGCTGCGTCTGGACCAACAGGCTGTAGGCGTGATTGTTCTTGAGCGCGCCATTCAACACCCGCACCACGTCGCCCAGGCCCGTCAACTCCACAGCCTTTTCATCAGGGTCCGCCGCCAGCAGGCTCATGCCATCGCCCACCAGCAGCGTGGCCTTGCCGGGCCGCGCCGAAGCAGGCACGTTCACGTTGAAGGTGGCGGTTTCGCGCACGCCCTGGATGTTCTGGAGCGTCACCAGCACCGGCAGCACCTCCCCGCGCTTGGCCCGCGCCTTGAGGGTGCGCACGCCCGCGATGCCCGTGAGATCCAGCCGTTCCTCGGCCTTCACGTTGAGGGAAATGCCTTCGATGACAGGCCGCTCGAAGGGATTGAAGGTGATGGCCTGAAGGATGCCGCCCACGTACATGGCCAGTCGCGCCGAATTTAGATCCGCCACCATGTTCTCAAGCTGGATGGGCGACTGGCCCGCCAGCTTCACGTTCCCCTGAAGGGAAAGGCTCTGGAAGCCCTGACCCCGAATGTGGGCATTGAGGGTCTGGGTCAGCACCGTGGCCGCCAGGACCGGCGTCACGAACGCGCTGTCCATCAGCTCGAAACGGAAATTCAGATTGCGCTTGCCGCCCAGGTTGAGGCCCACGCGCAGGGGCACCATGCGAGCTTCGGCCCCCAGCACGCCTGCAACGCCGGAGTTGCGATCCAGCTTCAAGGCGCCCACCGGACTCACGGGCTGGGCCAGCTTGAAGGAAGCGTTGTACGACGCCACGGATTCCGCCACCGTGGCCGACCACAGCGGCAGATCCACGGGCCCCAGATTGAAGAGCGGATGCCCAAAGAGCAGCACCCTCTTGCCGCTGAGGTAGGTGATGGTGCCCGACGCCGCCATTTCCATATCGCCCTGCACCAGCATCACCGCCGCCATGCCGCCCGGTTCCAGGGGACTGGGCTCGCTCATGCCGTTGTTGGAAGCCAGCGCCACTGCGCTCTGGAAGCGCAATGGCGTGCCCTGCCAGAAGGCACGGGCCTCCGGTCCCAACTCCGAACCGAACACGGGGAATACCTGTCCCGACGCCGTTTCGCTGGTGCCCAGCAGGTCCGACAGAGGGATCATCTGCCCCAGCAGCGCTGACTTCAACACCTTGGGCGGCTCGACCTTGGGCAGGATCAAGGGCGTTCGAAACGCGGTGGCATCGGGGATTTCCTTGAGCTGTTCCAGCATCTCCCCGATGGGCGTGATGGCGCCGATGGGCTCCTTCTCGAAGGGAAAACCACGGGAAAGGGCTCCCACCAGCTTGCCGTCGATGTAGCAGGGCGAACCGCTCATGCCCGAAAGGATGCCCGTTTCCGCCAGGGGGCCTCCGCTGGCCTTCACCAGGATCAGCGCGGAACCCGGCGCCACGTTGCGCTGCACGCCCAGCACCTCGAACTCGAAGCGCTCGATCTTGGAGCCCTTGAACACCGTGCGTCCATAGCCCTTCATGCCTGGACGGATTTCACCCAGGGACATGGTGGCCTGGGCCGCCAACGCGAGGCTTGCGGCGAAAAGGCTCAAAGAACGAAGGGCACGAGAAAGACGCATGGGAAGCCTGAGTGGAA
>JAJTBC010000037.1 GCA_021287085.1 Bacillota bacterium
GCACCTTCGTGGCGCTGTCGCATTTGGAGAGGGATGTGGTCAAGGCCGTGAAGCTGCGGGAAGCCCTTCGACGCAGCGAGCCGGAAAGCCTTTCCCTGGAAGGCTGGGAACAGGTCAAGGCGCCTTTGCGGGACGATCCCAAGGCGCGCAGCGCCTTTGAAACCTGGCGACGGCTCCAGGCGCAAACGCCGCCGCCGGATGATCCCGGCTACCTGGATCATTTCGACGAAACCCGCGCCGCCTTCCGTCAGTTGGTGAAGGTGGCCGAAGTGGCGCTGGGGCCCGAAGCCGAAAAACTGCGAACGGCTTTGGCTGCGCGATTGGCGGAAGCGAAACTGGAAGAGGATTCTCTGGTCTGGAAGCGGGCCTGGGATCATCACTGGGGCCGCACCCTGTGCGAAGCCTGGGGGATTCCATGCTGATGCCTTGGGTGGAAGCTCTCAAAAACCCCGATGGCGATTTCTTCGCGGCGTACTCGGCGGCGCTGAAAGCGCATGGGCCGATGGCCTGCGTAGAAGCCGCCGTCATCCACCTCACGCCGCGCGTGGATTGGGCGGGCTACCTGCCTGGCATGCCCCACGGGTTATTGGGTCTGGACGCGGCGCTGGAACTGCGTCCTCTCTTATCGGAACGCCGCTTCCATCGATTGCTGGGGCTGCAACTGCACGCCTTCGCCATGGAAGGTCGGGCCAAGCGCCGTGCCAAACCTTCTTCCGAAGCCGCTACGGAAGCGGCGTTCCAGGAGCTGCTGGCCCAGGCTGCGCCGGACATGGCGAACATCGGCCACAAGGCCGTGGCGGCGGCGACGGCCTCGCGGCTTTGGCAGAGGCTGGGGCAGGGCGAGGATGCGGGCCGGGCGCTTTTGGCCTGGGCGCGCTTCGTGGTCATGGCCGAGCCTGTGGATCGTTTCTGGAATGTGCGAATGGCTCGTCGGTTGGAATCCGGCCTTCCTTCCCAAACCCGTGTCCTGGGCGAGGCCTGGCAGCAAGCCTTTGCGGAATCCATGGATGAACTGGGGCTCGTGGCCCTGCTGGATCAAGTGGCGGAACGGCTGCGCGAAGGCCCTTCCACCGAGGATCTGCTGGCGGCGCTCTCGCTGGCTGCCTGCGACAAACAACTGGCCGCCACCCGCGATCTCGAAGGCAAGACCGCCTGGAACTTCGTCTATCTGGCCGCTCTCGCCTGCGAGTTGCCTGCGCGGGAGCAGCCCGAAGTCTGGGGGCAGGCGGCGGCGCTGGTGAACTTCTTCCCCGCCGAGGCATGGCTCAACGATCCCTGGAGCGAGATCAGCACCACCGGCGATCTGCTGGAGGCCATTCTCGATGGTGAGCCGGATCGTGCGCTGGAGCGGGCCTTGGGCTACGAAGATCCGGCGGAAGCCCTGAAGATCCTGGCCGAAGCGACCTGCCTCAACGATCCTGGCTTCAATCACGCCATGCAGATCCTGGCCGTGGCCTCGGCGGTTCGTTGTCCCTTGCCGCCCCAGGCGGCGCGTCGGCGGGTGGGCGCTCTCGCCAAGTTCCTCGCTAATACCCAGGGGCAGGATTATTTCGGGCGTCAGGTGGAGCGGGCGCTGGAAGGCGAGGTGCCTTCTGAACTCTGAATCCCGGCGCGTGGTCTATCGCATCGACAACATGGATTGCCCCACGGAGGAAGCCCTCATCCGCAAAGGCCTGGCGGATTTCCCAGGGGTGGGCGATTTGGAATTCAATCTGCTTCAGCGCCACCTGACCGTGGAACAGCAGGATGCTGAGGCCGGAGCCCGCCTCCAGGCCCGTCTGAAAAAGCTCGGCTTCGAAGCCAAGCCTCTCGATGCCCAACGGAAAGCGGAGCTTCCCCAACGGAGCTTCCGCGGATTAATCTTGGCGGGCATGGTAGCCCTGGGCTCCGAAATCGCCCAGTGGCTTCATGGCCCTGCGTGGTTGGTGGCGGGCCTCGCCCTGGTGGCGCTCCTGCTGGGCGGACTCACAACCTATCGAAAAGGCTGGATCGCCCTTCGCAACCTCAACCTCAACATGAACGCCCTCACCAGCCTTGCGGTCACGGGCGCCATGCTCATCGGGCACTGGCCCGAAGCGGCCATGGTGATGGTGCTTTTCGTGGTGGCGGAAGTGATCGAGGCTCGTTCCATGGATCGCGCCCGCCGCGCCATTCGCGGCCTCCTGGACCTGGCGCCGGAGCGGGCCACGGTGCGGCAAGCCGATGGGCAGTGGCTGGAAATGGAAGCCAAGGCCGTCGCCCTCGGCAGTCGCGTGCGGGTGCGCCCCGGCGAGCGCATCGCCCTGGACGGCGTGGTGCGGGAAGGTCATTCCACCGTGAATCAGGCCCCCATCACCGGGGAAAGCCTGCCGGTGGAGAAAGGGCCGGGCGATCCAGTATTCGCGGGCACCGTCAACGAATCCGGTTCTTTCGAATACGAGGTGCAAGCCCTGGCTGACGATTCCACGCTGGCTCGCATCATCCATGCGGTGGAGGAAGCCCAGAGCCGTCGCGCGCCCACCCAGCGCTTCGTGGACGCCTTCGCCCGTTGGTACACCCCCCTGGTGTTCCTGGTGGCGATCCTGGTGGCTTTGGTGCCGCCGCTGCTGCTGCATGCCTCGTGGATCGAATGGATCTACCGGGCGCTGATCCTGCTCGTGGTGGCCTGTCCCTGCGCCCTGGTCATCTCCACACCCGTGACCCTGGTGAGCGGCCTCACGGCGGCGGCTCGTCACGGCATCCTGGTGAAGGGCGGGGTCTATCTGGAAAAGGGCTGCTATTTGAAATGGCTGGCCCTGGACAAGACGGGCACCCTCACTCAGGGCAAGCCCGAACTGACGGATTACGTTCCCCAGGGCGAAGCCAACGCCCCTCTTTTCGCGGCCAGTCTTGCGGCCCGTTCCGATCATCCAGCGTCCAAAGCACTGGTGGCGGGCTTTCACGGGCAGGCGCTGCTGGAGGTGAGCGAATTCGAAGCGTTGCCCGGGCAAGGCATCCAGGGTGTCATTCATGGGAAACCCTGGCAGCTAGGACGTTTCAGGGCGGATGAAGCCCAGGACGCTGCGCTGCTCCAGGCGATGGAAGCCCTCGAAGCACAAGGCAAGTCTGTGGTGACGCTGCGCGATGACGAAGGGGTGAAGGCCCTTTTCGCCGTAGCTGACGCCCTGAAGCCCCATAGCCGTGAAGCCATCGCGGAGCTTCACGGGATGGGCGTAAAGACCGTCATGCTCAGCGGCGATAACGCTTCCACGGCCCAGGTCATTGCTGCGCAGGTGGGCATGGATGGGGTGAAGGCGCCTTTGTTGCCCGGGGATAAGCTGAGGGAAATCGAAGCCCTGGCGGCCTTGGGGCCGGTGGGCATGGTGGGCGATGGCATCAACGATGCGCCTGCCTTGGCGCGGGCCGAGATCGGTTTCGCCATGGGCGCGGCGGGAAGTGATGCGGCCATCGAAACCGCCGATGTGGCGCTCATGGACGACAATCTCCGCAAGATCCCGCTCTTTCTGCGGCTTTCCCGCGACACGCGAAGGATTCTGACCCAGAACATCGCTTTGGCCCTGGGCATCAAGGCCATCTTTCTCGCCCTCACCTTCACCGGTCACGCCACCATGTGGATGGCCGTCTTCGCTGACATGGGCGCGAGTCTGCTGGTGGTGGGCAATGGGTTGAGGCTGTTGAGGCGGTGAGGAGGTTCGAGCCTCGATAAGCTCAACGTCCCCTTGGATGAAATTCGGCGGTGATCTTTGGCAGGGAAAAAGAAAAGTCACCACAGAGGCTCAGAGGCACAAAGGGGAAAAGAGAACGGGCACAAAGAGAGAGAGAGCGCAGAGCCCGAAAGAAACTCGGCTTTCGGGAGGTTGGGAAGGCGGAAATTCCAAAGGCCCATGCCTATGTCCGGTCCTCATGAATCTTCCAACCTGGGGTAAACCCAACATTCGTGTCACCCGGTATCAAGTAGTCGGCACCAGCTCTGGTGTGGTGTCTCCAAGCGGAAGTCGCGCATCCAGGTCCAGCTCAAAGAGGCCGTAGGGATTAATGTGATGGTAGACCAACGGGCTCAGAGCGGCCAGATCCCGCGTTCTCATCGGGGTTGGCCAAGCAGGGTCGGTGAGAACGCGCTGAATCATTAGCGTATTGATAAACACAAGACTCGACTGGAGAAGATGCAGGCAGAGCAAGCCCATCTCCTGGTCCTCGCGCCGGTTCGTTGCCAACTCACCACCCTTGCCGTAGAAAATGAAACCGTTGGCACTGTTCCAATTTTCCACCACATTCAGGCCCTCATTAATCTCGCGGCGCAGATCTTCTGACGCCAGGTAGCGGCACAGGAAGATCGTCTTGATGACCTTGCCGAGTTCCGCGAAGGCCTTATACGCCGGGTGCTGGATGTTCGTGCGGGTGAAGCGGCGCAAGACGCTCTCCGCATCGGCCATCCCCATTTTCAGTGCTACGGCATGCTTCACCATTGCGTCGAGTTGCTGCTGAATAAGCTCCCAGCTGATAGACCTGGAGGCCATCACCAATTCGAGGTTTGCGTAAGAATTTCCGGGATCAGGCCGATAAAGCCGCTGGCGATGGATCCCTTTGAGTCGTGGCATCAACTCGAACCCCAACAGACGGCAGAAGGCGAAGGCAACCTCGCTCTGTCCGTGGCTATCCACATACTGCCGCTCCACCTCCATCTCAGTGCAGTGACGCAGGACGCCTTCGATCATGGAGGCGGCCTCCGAGGAGGAAACCCGCTTGAACTGGGAGTAGATG
>JAJTBC010000047.1 GCA_021287085.1 Bacillota bacterium
GGAGCGGGCAAGTCCACGGTGCTGCGGATCATGGCGGGCGTGGATCAGGACTTCAACGGCTCGGCGGTGCTCTCCAAGGGCTACACCACCGGGCTGCTGGAGCAGGAGCCGAAGCTGGATGAAAACAAGACCGTGCGCGAGGTGGTGGAGGAGGGCGCCGCCGAAAAGGTGGGCTGGCTGCGGGACTACAACGCCATCAATGACCAATTCGCCGATCCCGACGCCGACTATGACGTGCTGCTGGCCAAGCAGGGCGAGCTTCAGGAGAAGATCGACGCCCACGATTGCTGGGATCTGGACACGCAATTGGAGCAAGCCATGGATGCCCTGCGCTGCCCCGATCCCGATACCAAGATCGGCGTGCTTTCGGGCGGCGAGCGCCGCCGCGTGGCTCTATGCCGTTTGCTCATCCAGAAGCCCGACATCCTGCTGCTGGACGAACCCACCAACCACCTGGACGCCGAAACGGTCGCCTGGCTCGAAAAGCATCTCCAGGACTATGCGGGCACTGTCATCGCCGTGACCCATGACCGCTACTTCCTGGATCACGTGGCGGAATGGATTCTTGAGCTGGATCGTGGCGAAGGCGTGCCCTGGAAGGGCAACTATTCGAGCTGGCTGGAACAGAAAAAGGCCAAGCTGGCGGTGGAAGAAAAACAGGACAAGAAGCGCGAAAAGACGCTGGAACGCGAGCTGGAGTGGATTCGCATGAGTCCCAAGGGCCAGCACGCCAAGAGCAAGGCCCGCATTGCCAACTACGAAAAGCTGGCCTCGGAAGAAGGTGCCCAGCGGGAGCAGGAACTGGAGATCTACATTCCCACCGGTCCCCGCCTGGGTGACGTGGTGGCCGAAGTGAGCGCCGCTGCCAAGGCCTACGGCGACAAGGTGCTCTTCGAGAACCTCAGCTTCGAGATTCCGCGCGGCGGCATTCTGGGCGTCATCGGCGCCAATGGCGCGGGCAAGACCACGCTCATCCGTTTGCTCACAGGACTGGAAACGCCCGATGCGGGCCAGATCCGCCTGGGCGAGACCGTGAAGATGGCTTCGGTGGATCAGCTTCGGCAGGGCCTCAACGTGGACAAGACCGTGTTCGAGGTCGTGAGCGGAGGCTACGAGATGATCGAGCTGGGCGGTCGGGAGATCAACGCCCGCGCCTGGCTCAGTCGCTTCGGATTTCGCGGCGAAGACCAGCAGAAGAAGGTGAAGGAGCTATCCGGCGGCCAGCAGAACCGCCTCAATCTGGCCCTGACCCTGCGCAGCGAATCCAACCTGCTCTTCTTCGACGAACCCACCAACGATCTCGATGTGAACACCATGCGGGCGCTGGAGGAAGCCATCGAGAACTTTGCGGGCAGCGCCGTGGTCGTGAGCCACGATCGCTGGTTCCTGGATCGCCTCGCCACGCACATCCTGGCCTTCGAGGGCGACAGCCAGGTTCATTTCTTCGATGGCAACTACAGCCAGTGGGAGGAATACCGCAAGGACGTGCTGGGCCTGAAGCCCTTCGAGCCGCACCGCATCAAGTACCGCAAGCTGACGCGATAGGATTCGCCCGCCCTTACGCTCCCAAGTGCTGCGCCCAATCCTTGGGCACGAAGAAGATCTGCGGCTTCCCTTGGCGCATGAAGATGGTCGTGCGCCAGAGCATGCGCTTGTCCACCCGCACCGGTCCGGATTCCAGTTCCAGCACCTTGGTGCGGAAGAAGGCGCGGTACAGGAAGCTCCACTGCCCATCCACGTTCACCAGATAGCCATCCCGAAGCCGCGATACGCCCTTCACCCGTCGGGCGAAAGCGCGCATCGCCACGCCATGCCCTGGAGGATCCCGCTCCAGCATGGCCAGATCCACCCATTGAGGCAGATCGTGGCGACCGGGTCGTTTCACCGGCGCCATGAACACGCCGGAAAGCCCCGCCAACAGGAGGTTGATGGTGCGGGAGACCAGGGGAAGCAAGAGCGCGATGACCAGGAGGAGCGCCACGAGCACCGGGATGGCGATGTAGGGATGGCTGTAGGCCAGGGCCAGGAGCCCCAGCACCGTCAAGTCCTCACCCATGCTCAACACACTGTGGGAGGCGGGCTCGGGCGAACTATGCGCCAGCACCCGCAGCCCCAT
>JAJTBC010000050.1 GCA_021287085.1 Bacillota bacterium
CTGGTGTACGTGGTGGAATGCGAAGATCCTCCCAGCTATGTGGCGTTGGGGCGCCGCATCCAGCGCATGCTCAACAACCTGGCAGCGGTGGGCGTCCAGTCCCACGTCGTACTGAGCGGCCTCTACCTGTTGCACCTGGCCTTCGAGAACATCGAGATATTCTCGAGGGTGGAACGGGATCTCATTCTTTTCGCCCTTAGGGACCTGGAGAACCTGATATCCGCTTCGTCGCGGCGCATCGCGTTCGTGGTGCGCGTGGGCACCTGCGAACAGTGGCCGGAGCCGACCCTGCGGAAGGAAACCCTCAGCCTCTTCCTGCCTTCATCCTCGCACAAAGGTCACGAACCGCCGCTTTTGGATCGGCAGCTTTGAACACGGCGTTGCCCGCCACCAGCACATCGGCGCCAGCGGCCACCAGGGCTTGAGCGTTGTCGGGGCCTACGCCGCCATCCACCTCGATGAAGAAGGGCTGCTGTCGCTCGGTACGCAGGGCGTCCAGGCGACGAATTTTGTCCAGCACGCGGGGGATGAAGGCTTGACCGCCAAAGCCCGGATTCACGCTCATGAGCAGCACGAAATCGAAATCGCCCACGAGATCCACGAGGGTTTCCACCGGCGTGCCGGGATTGAGCACCACGCCGACCTTGGCGCCTGCGGCACGAATGGCCGCCAGCGTGCGATGGAGATGGGGATCGGCTTCCTGGTGGACGCTCACCCAGTTGGCGCCGGCGGCCACGAAAGCCTCGGCGTAGCGATGGGGCTCCACGATCATCAGGTGGCAATCCAGCGGCAGGCTCGTGGCTTTCCGCAGCGATTCCACTACGGGCATGCCGATGGTGAGGTTGGGCACGAAGCGGCCATCCATCACGTCCACGTGGGCCACGCAGCCCCCTGCTTCCTCAAGCAGCGTCAGGGCCTCTCCCAACCGAGCGAAATCGGCGGAGAGCAGCGAAGGAGCCAGCAGAGGTTCAGCAGGACGAAGCGCGGTCATGTAGGTATTTCAACACGGAACCACTGGCTGGGGACAAGGATGGAAGTCAGGGGCGGACAAGGGCCTTCGGCCTCTCCCTTTGGCCGTGGGCTCTGCGGCCTGATAATCTCAGATGTTCCTCTGGAGGTTCCATGTTCCAGCCCGATTTCCTGAAGCAGGTCCGCGAGCAATTGGCGGTGAAGGAAGATCCCGCGAAATTGCGCTCGCCCAAATTCGAAACCTCGTCAGGCATCGCGCTGAAGAACAGCTACACCCCCGCGGATGTGGAAGGCTTCAACGCCCTGACGGATCTAGGCAAGCCCGGCAGCTATCCCTTCACCCGCCACGTGCAGCCCACGGGCTATCGCGGACGGCTCTGGACCATGCGCCAGTACGCGGGCTTCGGCACGGCGGAGGAAAGCAACGAGCGCTATCGCTACCTGTTGGAACAAGGCCAGACGGGCCTTTCCGTGGCCTTCGACCTGCCCACCCAGATCGGCATGGACCCCGATCACCCCATGGCCATGGGCGAAGTGGGGAAGGTGGGCGTGTCCTGCTGCTCCATCCGCGACATGCGCACCCTTTTCAAGGGCATTCCCCTGGACAAAGTGTCCACCTCCATGACCATCAACGCCCCGGCCAGCGTGCTGCTGAGCCTCTACCTGACGGTGGCCGAAGAGCAGGGCGTCACCTGGGACAAGGTGTCGGGCACCATCCAGAACGACATCCTCAAGGAATACATGGCGCGGGGCACCTACATCTATCCGCCTCGGCCCTCCATGCGGCTCATCACAGACATCTTCTCCTTCTGCTCTGAGAAGGTGCCCGCCTGGAACACCATCTCCATCAGCGGCTACCACATTCGCGAAGCGGGCTGCACGGCGGCCCAGGAAATCGCCTTCACCCTGGCCGATGGCATTGCCTACATCGAAGCGGGCCTCCAGGCCGGTCTCAAGCTCGAAGCCTTCGCGCCGCGTCTTTCCTTCTTCTTCAACGCCCACAACCAGTTCTTCGAAGAGATCGCCAAGTTCCGCGCCGCGCGCCGCCTCTGGGCCAAGATCGTGAAGGAGCGGTTCAAGTGCGACGATCCCAAGAGCCAGATGCTGCGCTTCCACACGCAGACCGCCGGTTCCACCCTCACGGCCCAGCAGCCGGACAACAACGTGGTGCGCACCACCGTGCAGGCCATGGCGGCGGTCATCGGCGGCACCCAGTCGCTGCACACCAATAGCCGCGACGAAGCCCTGGCGCTGCCCACGGAAGCCTCGGCCCGCATCGCCCTGCGCACCCAGCAGATCCTTGCCTACGAAAGCCGCATCGCCGACGTGGTGGACGCCTTTGCTGGCAGCTACCTCATCGAGCACCTCACCGATGAACTCCAACGCATGGCTGAAGCCCTCATCGCCCGGGTGGACGAGGCGGGCGGCATGGTCACGGCCATCGAGAAGGGCATTCCCCAGCGGGAGATCCAGAACGCCGCCTACGCCTATCAGAAGGCCGTGGAAAAGGAAGAACAGATCGTGGTGGGCGTCAACAAGTTCGCCATCAAGAACGAGCCCAAGCCCGAACTGCTGCGGGTGGACGAGGCTTTGGGTGAGCGCCGGCGCAAGCAGGTGGCCCAATACCGTGAGGAACGCGATAACGGCGCCGTGAAACAAAAACTTGAAACACTCAAGGCCAAGGCCCAGGGCGCCGATAACCTCATGGGCTACATCCTGGATGCCGTTCGGGCTGAAGCCACTGTGGGAGAAATCTGCGGTGCGCTCCGTGACGTTTACGGCGAATACCAGGAGCGGCTGGTGTTGTAGGCCATTTTTGGGGAGTCCATGAAAAAGCGTTTACTGGTGGTCGATAGCGACGAGCAATCCCTGCGCCAGATCCAGGACGCCTTGAGATTCGTGGACCCCGATTGGGAAATGACGTATGTGGAGGGAGGGCCCCAGGGGGCCGAGCAGCTCCGCACAGGCCATTACGACGTTTTGATCTCCGCCCTGGAACTCAAGGAGTTGGATGGCGGAAAGCTCTTCGAACTGGCGCGTGAGCTTCAGCCCGCCACGCTGAGGGTGGCGTTGAACGGTCCCCAGGATGGCGACCGGCTCATGCAGTGCCTGCCGTTGCTGCACCAGGCTCTGCCTCGCCCATTCGATGTGGAAGCCTTTCTCGGCATGGTGGACAATGCCGCGCGGCTCAACGATTTGCGCCCCGAGCTGAAAGACCTGCTGGGCCACATCAATAGCCTTCCGTCCGTACCCAAGCTGTACCAGGAACTGAACGATCTGCTGGAAGGGGAATTCGTCAACGCACGTCAGGTAGGGCAGTTGATCGGCCAGGACGTGGCCATGGCTGCCAAGATGCTGCAACTGGTCAACAGCGCCTTCTTCGGCTTGAGCCGCGAGGTGGAGGATCTCCAGCAGGCCGTGAGTTTCCTGGGCGTGGACATCATCAAGGCGCTGGTGCTGGTGCAGGGCGTGTTCGATGGCACGGGCGAGTTGCATACCCATCGCATCAAGCTCACGGATCTCTGGCACCACAGCCTCACCGTGGCGCGAGGTTCCCGCGCCTTGGCCGCTATGGAGGGGCTCTCCCGCCAAGTGCGCTCCGAAGCTTTCATGGGTGGGCTGTTGCACGACGTGGGCATTCTGGTGCTCGCCAAGCATTTCCCTGATCGCTACGATCGCGTGGTGGAAGCGGCCACGGGCGGACGGCTTGAGTTGGCGCGCATCGAGCGGGAGGAATTCGGGGCAGGTCATCCCGAAGTGGGCGCCTACCTGTTGGGCCTGTGGGGCCTTCCCTCCGCCATGTTGATGGTGGCGGGCTATCACCACAATCCCAGCGAAGCGCGCCTGACCGCCATGAACGCCGTGGTGACGACCCATCTGGCGGATATTCTCTGCGGCGTCAATCATCATCCCGTCTTTGAAAGCATGATGTTCGACAACGGCGTGCTGGACGGGCTTGGATTGCGTGAGCGCATTACCGGCTGGCGGCAAGTGCTGGCCATGCCGGGGTGGTGAAGGCACGGGGAGCTGCCGAAAAAATCATCCCAAAGGCACAAAGAAAAGGTGCCATCGCAAGGGGCAGGTTTCCTCTGACCTTTCTGCCATTCCTTAACGCTTTCTTTGTGTTCTTGGTACCTTCGTGGGTTCTTCCTCCACGCTCTCCCCGTCGCCCATCCTGTTTACAATAGGCCTGACATGACTCCTGATGTTCGAAGGCCCGTTGATCGCTGGTTGCTCCTGTTCGCGCTGCTGCTCACCGCCATTGGCATGGTGTGGGTCTATTCAGCCTCCGGCCTGAAAAACCGCGTGGGTTCGGCGTTTCTGGTGCAACAACTCATCGCGGGGGGCATCGGCCTTGGGATCATGCTGGCCCTCAGCCAGGTGGAACTCGGTGTGCTGCGCGAAAAACCCAAGGCGCTGCAGATGGCGTATGGCCTTTTCGTGCTGCTGCTGGTCGCGGTCTTCCTCTTCCCGGCGGTGAACGGGGCGCATCGCTGGATCCGCGTGTTCGGTCAGCGCTTCCAGCCTTCGGAGTTCTTCAAGCCTTTGGCCATCCTCATCACGGCCTGGTGGATGGTGCGCCATCAGGAGGTGTGGGGCCGTCTTCAGGATTCCCTGCCCAAGCTGGTGATGCTGGTATTGGTGCTGGCGCTGCCCTTGGGCCTTATCCTGGCGGAACCCGACTACGGAGCCACGGCCCTCATCCTGCTGGTGGTTTTCGCGCTGGTGATGCTCGGAGGCGTTCACAAGGCGCTGTTGGCGGGCTTTGGCGGGTTTCTCATCCTGGGCGGCGTGGTGGCGGTGCTGGCCAGCCCCTACCGCATGGTGCGTCTCATGAGCTTCCGCAATCCCGAGGCGGACCCACTGGGCAAGGGCCACCAGGCCTTGCAGAGCCTCATCGCCGTGGGCAATGGCGGGCTTTTCGGCGTGGGGGTGGGCAACAGCATGCAGAAGCTTTTCTACTTGCCCGAAGCCCACAACGATTTCATTTTCGCCGTGATCGCCGAAGAGGCGGGGCTCGTGGGCACCGTGGTGGTGCTTTTGCTCTTCGTGGGCATCCTGTGGCGCGGCTATCGCATCGCGCGCCGGGTACAGGATGGTTTCCTGCGCCTTTGCGCCATGGGCTTCATGCTGCTGTTGGTGAGCCAGGCCTTCATGAACATGAGCGTGGTGCTGAGCCTTGCGCCCAACAAGGGCATTCCGCTGCCCTTCATTAGCTACGGCGGCACGGCCCTCATGGCTTCCATGGCCACGCTGGGCCTGTTGTTGGCCATCAGCAAGGAAGTGGGGGAGTGATGGAACCGACCAAGCACGTCGTTGTCGTGGGGGCCACGGGCCTTGTGGGACAGGAGCTGATCCGCAGGCTCCATGAGCGTGCGGAAGTGGCTCCCATCGCGCTGGTGCGGCGTCCGGGCATTGTAAAGGCTCTGTCGGATCGGGTGGAGGAAGTGATCTTCGATTTCAACGATCCTGCCGCCTACGCCAAGCTGGGCGCGGAAATTCCCTGTGACGTGCTGCTCTGCGCCGTGGGCACCACCCTGAAAACGGCCGGCAGTCCAGAGGCTTTCCGTAAGGTGGATCTGGAGATTCCCAAAGCACTGGCCCAGGCGTTGGCGCGCCGCGACCCGCGTCCCATGTTCGGCCTAGTGAGTTCCATTGGCGCCGCCAAACCCCGTGGCCTCTACCTTCAGACCAAGGCGGATGCGGAAAAAGCGATTCTGGATTCCGGGTTGCCCTATCTCATCGTACGGCCCTCGCTGCTGCTTGGGGAGCGGGACGAATTCCGATTGGGCGAACGCCTCATGACGATGCTCCTCGCCAAGCCTTACCTGGCCGTGGCTCGCACCTTCACGCCCCATTGGTCTCCGGTGTGGAAGTACGCCCCCATCGAGGCCGCCAAGGTCGCGGAGGCGCTGGTGCGGGTCTGCGTGGACGAACCGCCCTACGAGCATGGCCGCGTGCTTAGCGGGCTGGGACTGCATCATCCGATCCTGGAATGAGCGGATTTCAGAAATGATCCGCCTCGATTCCTGCCCATGAATCCCATCACGCTACGACGCACTGCTCTCGCTGTTACGGCGGTGGCCTTCTTCGTGGACACGTTCCTCTACTGTCTGCTGGTGCCGCTGCTGCCGCGTTACGCGGAAAAGTTGAACCTCAATTCCTTTCAGGTGGGCGTGCTGTTTTGGAGCTACGCTCTGACGCTGCTGATCGCTACGCCTCTCGTGGCGCGCTTCACGGATCGTTGGGGCCGCAAGATGCCCATGCTGCTGGGCCTGGGCGGGCTGGCCGCGGGTACGCTGCTGTTCGCCTATGGACGCAGCTTTTCCGTGCTTTTCGTGGCGCGGGCGCTGCAGGGCATTGCGGGTGCGGCCACGTGGCTGCCGGGCATGGCCCTGGTGGCCGATCACTATCCCCGCGAATCCCGAGGCGCCGCCATGGGCATCGCCTTCGCGGGTGCCAATCTCGGCCTGCTGCTGGGGCCGCCGGTGGCCGGATTCATGGATCATCGCTTCGGTCCCATGGCGCCTTTCCATTTGGCGATAGGCTTAATCGCCTTGGATGCTTTCGCCCGCGCCTTCTTGCTGAAGGAAGTGGAAATGGTGCAGGAGTCGCCCATTCCCTGGCGCACGCTGTTGGGCAACGGCACCATCCGTCTCTTCGCCGGAGCTGCGGCCCTCGGCGCGGCACTATCGACCCTGCTGGAAGCGGCCTTGCCCCTGGATTTCCATCATCGCCTGGGATTGAACTCGCTGGGCATCGGGTTGCTCTTCGGCGCCATGGCGTTGGCTCACACCTTGTCCAGTCCTTGGATGGGCGCGCTGTCGGATCGCTTGGGGCGTGTGCCCGTGCTGCGCATCGGCCTCCTGGCGGCACTGGTGACGGTGCCTTTGCCTGTGCTCGTGCCCCAGCCCTGGGCTGTGGCGCTGGCTCTGATGTTGCTGGGGTTGAACCTCAGCTTCATCCTGAGCCCGTGTAGCCCCGCTGTGGCCGATCAGGTGGAGCGATTGGGCAGCCAGAGCTTCGCGTCGGGCTTTTCCATTTTGAACATGGCCTACTCCATCGGCATGGTGCTGGGGCCGTTGCTGGGCGGGGTGCTCATCGACCGAGTGGGCGTTCGCCTCGCGCTGGGGCTTGTGGGCGTTGGGTTCGCGAGCTACACCGTGATCGTGACGAAAACCAAAAAACAATCCAGCCTCGGCTAATCTGGAATCAATCCAACACGGAGGAAACCATGGGACGTGCGATGAGGTGTGCGCTGGCGGTGACCCTGCTCTTTCCTGTGCTCGCGGCGCAATCGCCCCAGGCTGCGCCCAAAACAGCCCAAGGCCAAGCCGAAACGCCCGCTCCCATCCGAGCCTT
>JAJTBC010000056.1 GCA_021287085.1 Bacillota bacterium
GGGTCTGCGGCTGGATCAGCTCGTGGCGCTGCGCACGGGCCTGAGCCGACGAGCGGCGCGGGAGGCGCTGAAGCTGGGCGGCGTGCAGGTGGATCAGCGCCGGGTGCGCGTGGCGGGCCGCATTCCGGCCCTGGGCGCGGAGATCCGCGTGGCCGTGGATGATGCCCTGGGCGCGTTGCCGGATCTGGAGCTGCCCGTGGTCTTCGAGGACCCTAGCCTGCTGGTGCTCAACAAGCCCGCAGGCCTGCCCACCCAGGGCACCCAGGCCTCGGACCGTCATGATCTGCTGGCGCTGCTGAATCGCCAGCGTCCCGGCCAGAGCTTCATCCTCTGCCATCGCCTGGATCAAGGCACCAGCGGCGTGCTGGTGCTTTCCAAAAGCAAGGCCTCGGATCTGGGGCGGCAGTTCCAGGAGCGCACCCTGCGAAAGGTCTATCTGGCGCGGGTTTCCAGGGAAGTGCCCGCCTGCGTGGTGGAGGCTCCCATCGGTCGCTTGGCCCAGGCCAAGCCCGCCCGCTTCGGCTGCGAAGGTGAATTGATGGATCCTAAGCCCAGCCGTACGACTTTTCGGCCCGCCACCGAAGAGGAGCGGGAAGGGCTTGTGCCCGGCCATTGGGTGATCTGCGAGCCCCACACGGGCCGCACCCATCAGATTCGCGTGCATCTGGCCTCCCTGGGCGCGCCCGTGGTGGGCGATGGCCTCTACGGCGGCGCTCCCGATTCGCAGTTGTGGCTCCACGCCTGGAAGCTGGCGCTGCGCCATCCCATCACCCAGCAAGAAGTGGCGTTCGTGGCGGAGCCCACGCGGTTTCTGGAGCCGCGATGATTCGCCTGCCGCTGCTCTACAACCCCCGCTCCGGTTCCGGCTCCAAGTCGGTGGAGCCGCTGCTGGCGCGGCTTCCCAAGGAGATCCGCGATCGGCTGGAGCCGTTGCCCCTGGGGCCGCCCTGGGAGTTCAAGCCCTTCATCGAACAGGCCGTGCGAGCGGGCGGGCCGCTGCTGGTGTGGGGCGGCGATGGCACCCTTCACCATGCGGGCCGCGCCTTGATCGAGGCGGGTTGCCCGGTGCCTCTGGCGGCCATTCCCGGCGGTTCGGGCAACGGCCTGACGCGGGGCCTGCGCACGCCTCTGGAACCGGCCGGAGCGGTGATGAACCTGCTGGCGGGCCGCGAACTGAGGATGGACCTGCCTCGGCTCGATGGCGTGCCCTTTTTGAACCTCTGCGGCACGGGCTTCGAAGCGGCGGTGGCCCACGGGTTTGACGCGCTGCCTGGCCGTGGCTTCACCCGCTATGCTCAGCTTTGCCTGGGCCTTTGGCGCAAGCACCAGCCCTTGAACCTGGGTTGGGACGCTGCCCAGCCTGAAGCGGAGCCTCCCGTCACCGCCCAGGCCAAGTGGAAGGCCGCGTGGCGCGGCCCGGAGCCGCCCCTGCCTGAATCCGCCTGGAGCCTCACCCTGGCCAATCTGCCCCAGTTCGGCAGCGGCTTCTGGATCGCCCCCGGCGCCGACCCCACCGATGGCGTGCTGCAATGGGCCACGTTGGCTCGCCCCGGCCCGCTGGATCTGCTTACGGGCGTGCCGCAATTGTTCCGGGAAGGAGGCCGCACCGCCCTGCGCCAGGAAGGCCGCCTGCTTCGCGCCCGCCTCTTCCTGCGCGAATCCGCCCCCTGGCACCTGGACGGCGAACCCGCGCCGCCCAGGGACCGAGCCGAACTCACCCTCGAACCCAAGGCCTTTTCCATGCAAGTGACCGCCGCGTGTCCCTGGTAGTGTGTGGAAAAGCTGGGTTCACCACAGAGGCACAGAGACACAGAGGTAACGAGTAAAAAAAAGAAAGAGAACGGGCACAGAGTGATGAAGCGAGAGCACAGAGGGGGAAGGTAACAAGAAGCGAGGAATGTTTATTCCTGTTCTTTTATCCTGTCTATCCTGCCCATCCTGTTTGAAGTTATTGAAATTTTTCGATTGGTTGAAAAATATAATCAAAATTGTTCATTTCGTAATTTTTGAAATGAAATATTGGGGCTCTATAAATCAGACCAAGTTTCTGCTCAGTCACCTTACCCCAGTCCCAGCAGCTTCCTGGCTTCGGCTTCCATGCGATCCAGGAGTTCGGGGGTGGTGCGGCTTTGGAGATAGACCTTGAGCTTGGGCTCGGTGCCGCTGGGGCGGAAGGCGGCGAAGGCGCCGCTGGCGAAGCGGAACTTCAGCACGTTGCTGCGCTCGATGGGCAGGGCCACGTCGCGGCGGTCGGGGCGATCCAGGATAGGTTCGCGCTGGCCTTCCACGTTCTGCCAAAGGCCCGTGGCGAAATCCTCCCAGCTCGTCACCTGTTCGCCCGCGAACTGCCGCAGGCCTGCCTCGCGGATGCGGGTCATGGCTTCGGCGAAGCGCTGGGCTCCGCCGGGCTTGGGATCTTCGAGGTTCACGAGGCGGTTGTAGAAGGCGCCGGTGCGCTGCTGCAGTTCTTCCACCGCTTCCATGAGGTTCTGGCCCTTGGCTTTGTAGTGGCCGATCATCTCGGCCACCAGAAGCGCGGCGGTGACGCCATCCTTGTCGCGCAGTTCGCCGCTGGGGCACATGCCGATGCTTTCTTCGGCGCCGAAGGCGTAGGGCTCGCCCAGTTCCACCAGCCGATGCATGCACACGGCGATGTTCTTGAAACCCGTGAGGGTCCACACGGTTTCCATGCCGTGGAGCTTGCCCACTTCCGCCAGGAAATCCGACGTCACCACGGTGGTGATGACGGTGCCCTTCGTGTGGTGCTGGGTGGCGAGGTAATCCAGCGTGAGGCCCGCCATGTCGTTGCCGGTCATCTGCATCCACTGGCCCTTGTGCTTGAGCACCACGCCCAGGCGGTCGGCATCGGGATCGTTGGCCAGGATGGCGTCCACGCCCAAGCGCTCGGCGTCTTCCAGCGGCACTTTGAAGGCGGCCATTTCTTCGGGATTGGGGCGGGGCGCCGTGGGGAAGGTTCCGTCCTGCACCGCCTGGCGCTCGCACACTTCCAGGGGCAATCCGGCCCGCTTGAACAGTTCGGGCACGAAGGCGATGCCGGTGCCGTGGAAGGGCGTGAACAGCACCTTGGCGGGGGTGAACACCTTGGGCCGCGCCAGGAAGCCGAGGCTCATGGCATAGAAGGCGTCTTCCAGTTCCTTGGGAATGGGCAGGATGCGGGCATCGGCCTCGGCGCTGGGGGGCACGGGCACCAGGGGCAGGGCGCCCATGGCCGCTTCCACTTCCGCATCCCAGGGCGTCACCAACTGGCCGCCCTGGTCGTCATAGGCTTTGTAGCCATTGTAGATCTTTGGGTTGTGGCTGGCGGTGATGATCACGCCGCAGGCGGTGCTGAGCTTGCGCATGGCGAAGCAGAGGTAGGGCGTGGGCAGGGGCCGGTCGCCCAGGTACACGGTGTAGCCCGCTTGCGCCAGCACCCGCGCCGCTTCCCGCGCGAACATATCCGATTGCAGCCGCGTGTCGAAGCCCACCAGCGCCGTTTTGCCCTGGGGCGCGTGGGCCTTGGCCACCTGGGCCAGCGCCAGGGTGGCCCGGCGCACGTTGGGCTTGTTCATGCGCCGCAATCCTGCGGCCATCACGCCCCGCAGGCCGCCGGTGCCGAAGGCCAAGGGCTCGAAAAAGCGGTCTTCCAGTTCCGCCTGGGCCCCTTCGTCCCCTTTTTCCGCCAGCGCCACCAGCGGTTCGAGTTCGGCTCGAAGATCCGCCTCCAGATGGGAAAAAGCCAAGTAGTCGCGCGCCGCAGAAAGGGACATAGGAACCTCGTAGCACCATGCTAACTCGATTGGCGCGGAGAGTTCAGGAAAGGCTGCTTCCCGGTGAATCGAGGGGAAAAGAGGGGTTCACCACAGAGACACGGAGGCACAGAGAAAAACGAAGGAAAGAAAAAAAAACAGCCACAAAGGGGTAAGGAGAGGGCACGGAGATCGTACGTTCTTGAAGATTCGTTAAAGCCTTTGGTCTAGTTGTGTGCGACGAAGCACGCGAAGAAGCACGCGAACCGCTGATTCATTTCCGACCTCTGTGCTCTTTCTTTTCCGCTTTGAGCCCGTTTGCTTTTGCTTTTTTCTCTGTGCCTCTGATACCAATCCGCCGTCATAGATAGGGTTGATCGAGTCGTGCTCCAGCGGCCGAAACCCGCTCCAGTTTGGCCTTTGGCCAAGCCTGGTTCGGGTTTCTCTACGAGGTTTCCTGTCGGAAACCTCTACCGCTGGCAGCAACCTGGTATGAGCCTCTGTGGTGACAAAAGGCAGTTCGATTCATGTCATCGACTGTGCAGGCTTCTCAGCTTCCGCCCAGGGTCATGTCGTCTAGGAGCAGGGTGAGGCCAGCCTGGCTGCCGTACCAGGTGAGGTCGTTGGCGAGGGCGGCGATGCGCTGGAGGAAATCCCGCAGGTTGCCCGCAAAGGTGAGGCGGTCCACGGCGTAGGCGGGCGCGCCATCGACGATGCGCAGGCCGGAGGCGCCCACGCTGAGATCGCCGCTGACGGGGTTCACGGTGTGCAGGCCCATGATCTCCGTGATGAGCACGCCGCCTTCGGCCATGCGGTAGAGGGCTTCGGGCTTTTGGTTCCCCGCCAGGGGAAAGAGATTGAAGGTGGTGACGCCGGGATTGCTGCCCGCGCCGCGCCCGGCGCTGGCCGTGGGTTCGCAGCCCATTTCCGCAGCGCTGCCCAGGGTGTGCAGGTAGGTGTTCAGCACGCCGTTTTCGATGAGCACATTGCGGCGCGTGAGCAGGCCTTCGCCATCCCAGGGTTCGGTGCCGAAGCCGGGGCGGCCATCGGGAAAGAGGAAACGCCCATCGTCGATGAGGGTGAGGTGCGGCGAAGCGATGAGATGGCCCTGCTTGCCCGCGAAGAGGCTGCGCTGGCGCAGCACCGCTTCCGCCGAGAGCATGTCCGCCACCAGGCCCAGCAGCTCCACGGTTACTTCGGGATGCAGCAGCACGGGGTACTTCCCTGCGGCCAGCGCTACGGGGTGCAGCTTGCGCAGGCCCTTCAGCGCCGCTTCGCGCCCGATGGCCGCCAGATCGAGATCCTGGGGCGTACGGCCCAGGTCATAGTGCCATGCGGCCTGGCGATCATCGCCGTCTTCCACCGCCAATTCGAGGCTGGCGGAGCAGGTGCTGGCGAGATCGGCGGAGCGCACGCCTTTCTGGGTGAGCAGCAGCGAGGCGCCGGAACCGTCGCTCCAGGCCGCTTCCCGCACGGCGGAAACCTTGGGCGTGGTTTGGCGCGCGGCAGCTTCCAGGGCCAAGGCCCACTGGATGCGGCTTTCGGGAGCGATGGCTTCCACGGAAGCTTCGAAGCCCGAAGGCAGCGGCGCCGGTTGGGAAGGCTCCGCCTGCCGCAACCAAGGATCGGGATCGCCCAGGGCTGAAAGCTCCCAGGCGCGCTGGAACACGTCCTTGAAATCGGGCCGGGACAGGTTCGAGGTGGTGGCGAGGCCCACGCGGCCTTGGCGCATGACGCGCACGCCCAGACCGCCGCGCTTGCTGGCGCTGAGATCCTCCAGCACGCCGTTGCGCACCTTGGCTTTGCGACTGCGGGACACGGAGACGAGGGCCTCGGCTCCGTCGGCGCCCAGCGTCAGGGCGTGGCGAAGGCCCTCCTCCAGGCGCGTTTCCAGGTCGGGGGCAATGAACGTGGAAAAGGCGTCGGACATCAGGGAAGCATCCCGCGCAGCACGGTCTGGTAGGCGTGGTAGGTGGGGGCGTCGTAGCAGGCCAGCACCACTTTTTCGGGCAGGGGGTGATGGTCGAGGAACTGGAGAATGGCGTGAATGGCCACGGGAGCAGCCTGATCCAAGGGAATCTGCGGCTGCAGACCGCTGCCCAGGCTGGGAAAGGCAATGGTGCGGAAAGCCCGCTCGAAAGCCAATTCCAGCGCGCTGGTGTAGCAGGAGGCCAGGGCTTCCCGCTCGCCGCGATGACCGCCCTGCCAGGTGGGCGCGACGGTATGGATGACGAAGGACGAGGCGAGGTTGTAGCCCGGCGTGAGACACACTTCGCCGGGGTTGCAATGCCCCACTTTCTCGCAGGCCTTGGCCAAGGATTCCCCCGCAGCCTCGTGGACTGCGCGATGCACGGGGCCGCCATCCAGCAGCGACTGATCGGTGGAGTTGACGATGGCATCCACCTTGAGCAGGGTCAGATCGCCGAGCTGGAGCTGGATGCGGTAGGCGGAGGGAGAACTCATGGGGCGCTCACAGAAGGTTGGGAAGGGGTTCGGCGGTACCGCCCACCACCAGGGCGGGGCAGAGGATGGTGGGCTGGGCATCGGAAACGGGCACGCCCTGGCCATCCTTGCCACAGGTGCCGATGTCGAAATGCTGGAGATCCGAGCCGATGCGATGCAACTGCCTGAGCACGTCGGGGCCGCAGCCGCTGAGGGTGGCGTTCTTCACGGGATGGCGCACCTGGCCGCCTTCCACCCAGTAGCCTTCGGTGACCTGGAACACGAAATTGCCCGTGACCGTGTCCACCTGCCCGCCACCCATGTGCTTCACCAGCAGCCCCCGCTGGAGATCGCCCAGGATGGCCTCGGGCGCTTCGTTTCCGGCGGCCAGGAAGGTGTTGCGCATGCGGGGAATGGGCAGATGGCGGTAGCTTTCGCGCCGCCCGTTGCCCGTGGGCGCCACGCCCATGCGCCGGGCGGTTTTCTTGGATTGGAGGTACTGCTTGAGGATGCCCTTTTCGATGAGCACCACCCGCTGAGGCGTCTCGCCTTCGTCATCGAGGGCCGCGCTGCCGCGCTTGTGGGGCAAGGTGCCGTCGTCGATGATGGTCACCGTTTCGGCGGCCACCTGCTGGCCCAGCTTCCCCGCAAAGGCGCTCATGCCCGCCAGGGCCAGGTCGGCTTCCAGGCCGTGGCCGCAGGCTTCGTGGATCATGGTGCCCCCGGCGCTGCTGGAAAGGATCACGGGGAAGGTGCCCGCAGGCGCAGGTTGCGCGTCCAGCGCCTGGAAGGCCAGCCGCACAGCCTCCTTCACGGGGCGCTCCACGGCCCCATCCTCGAACAGTTCAAAGCCTTTCGCTTCCCCTAGCACCTGGTAGCCCGTCTGGAGTTGATCGCCCTCCCCTGCGGTGACACTCACCCTGAATACGCTCTGCACCCGCAAATCCTCGGAGAGGCGAGTCGTCCAGGCGCCTTCCGCCTGTTCCGCCGTGGCGATCCAGACCCGTTGCGTGCTATCGCCGTAGCCCACGGCCACCTGCTTCAGCGCGCCGGGACGCAGGGCTTCGCCGTGGCTGCGGGCCAGGGCCTCGGCCTCTTTCACCAGGGCCACCTTGCGATCCAGGGCCACGGCCGCAGGATCCAGGCGAACAGGGCAGGGTGTGGCATGGCGGCGGCTTTCCAGGGCGGGAAGTTCCTTGGGCTGGCCTGCGCCCGCCAAGGTCCGCGCGGCCTCTTTCAATTCCTCGAAGGACGGCGCGATGAGATCGGCGAAGCGGGTGCGTTCCCCTTCCATGAGCCGGAGACTGGCGCCGAAGGTTTCGCTGGAAAGCACATCCTCCATGCGCCCGTTGTCCATGCCCAGACCGCAGCCTTGGCGCTGTTCCACGAACACCTCTGCGCCCTCGCCGCCCTTGGCCAGGAGGATGGAAAGCACCTCCCGGAGTTCGTGGGCTTGGAAGGGAGCAGGCATGAAGGGTCTCCAGGTGCGCGCGCGGCGCTGCCTCCAGTCTGCCAGAAGGCGGGATTCCGCAGACTCCAGCACGTTTTCCAGGTCGCGGCCATCGTTGAGGATCACCAGGTCGGCGTGCAGGGCCCGTTCCGCATCGCTGCTTTGGGCCGCAAGGCGCGCCAAGGCTTGGATTTCCGAAAGGCCATCCCGTGTCGCAAGCCGCTCCAGGCGCAAAGCCTGGGGGGCTTCCACCACCCAGAAGGCATCGAAGCGGTGGGCGCGGCTGCGCTCCACCCACAGCGCCGCGTCCAGCACCGCGCCCTTGGTGGTGGGGGGAAGGTCTCCCAGACAGGCCTCCAGGGCCGCCTCGATGCGGGGGTGCAGCAGGGTTTCCAACGCCAATCGGGCCTGAGGGTCGGCGAATACCCGCGCCGCGAGCTGGCCTCGATCCAGGGCGCCTTCAGCGTCGAGCAGTTCCGCGCCGAACCGCGCCACCACGGCGGCCAGCCCTTCCGTGCCCGGCGCCACCACAGTTCGCGCCAGGGCATCCGCATCCAGTACCGCCCAGCCCCGTCCCGCCAGCCACGCCGCCACGAAGCTCTTGCCCGACGCAATGCCGCCGCTGAGGCCCAGGATCGGAAAAGGATGGTTCATGCCTTCGATCATAAAGGCTCATGAAGGAATACGGTGCCTCGAGGATTCCTATTCGGCCCCGCCCAGCCGGTAGCCCACGCCCATGATGGTTTCGATGAGGTGGGCGTGGGGATCGAGATGGGCGCGGACGCGGCGGATGTGGGCGTCGATGGTGCGGCTTTCGCCGAGGTATTCCAGGCCCCAGACATCGCGCAGCAGGGTCTGGCGACTGAGCACGCGGTGGGGATTCTGCACCAGGTAGGCCAGCAGCTCGAATTCCCGGTGGGTGAGGTCCAGGAGCTTCCCTTCATAGGTGGCGGTCTGGGCGGTCAGATCCACGGCGATGGGGCCGAAGGTGGTGCGGCGGGGCTGGGCCTCTCCTTGCATGAACGCGGCTCGGCGCAGGATGCCCGCAAGGCGCGCGCCGATTTCCCGAACGGAGACGGGCTTGGAGGCGTAGTCGTCGGCCCAGAGGTTCTGGGCCAGCACCTGGTCGATCTCGTCCTGGCGACCCGTCATGAGCAGCACGGGCAGGTGTCGGGTGCGATGATCCTGCCGGATGGCCCGCAGCACCTCCAGCCCTTCGGTGGAGGGCAGGGTCCAATCAAGGATGGCCGCTTCGTACTTGCGGGCGGGCAGGGCCGACAGGGCCTGGGCGCCGTGGGCGAAGGCGTGAAGCTGGAACCCGTCTTCCTTGAGGCGGGCTTCGAGGCCCGCTCGCAGATCGGCATCGGATTCCAACAACAGCAGATGGCGCATGGCAACTCCAAGCGAAGGGGAACAGCATAGCTGAAACCGCTTGTTTTTAATTGCTTGCGGCGAGCCGTCCTGGCGTAGGAAAATAGCCCTTGAAAGCCTGGGCCTGCCGGTACGCCGCGCTGGACAGGTGAAGTCCTCCGGGTTTCCCGGTGCATCCTCGGATGCGTTTCCCATTCCATCCCATCCCCATAAGGGCCGTCCCCCATCGGAGAATCGGGGCCGACCCGCTCTCAGGAGTTCCATTGACCAAGAAAGTCATGCTCATCAATGCCACGGATTCGGAAGAAATCCGCGTGGCGACGCTGGTGGACGGTTTGCTGTCGGATTTCGACATCGAGTTCGTCCATAACGAAAAGATCAAAGGCAACATCTACAAGGCCCGGGTGATCCGCGTGGACACCAGCCTCCAGGCGGCTTTCGTCCACTACGGCGGCCAGAAGAACGGCTTTCTGCCCATCGGCGAGCTGCCCAGGGACCTGGTGAGCGCCGATGGCCGCCGGGGCCGCATCCAGGATCTGCTGAACCGCGATCAGGAAATCATGGTGCAGGCGGTGCGCGAAGAGATCGGCACCAAGGGCGCCATGATGACGGCCCAGATCAGCCTGCCGGGACGCTACCTGGTGCTGACGCCGGGCAATCCCCTAAATGGCATCAGCCGCAAGATCGAAAGCCGCGAAGAGCGCGAGCACTTCAAGCGCCTCATCGACGAGCTGGAGATTCCCAAGAACTTCGGCGTCATCGTGCGCACGGCCTCGCTGGGGGTGACCAAGGAGGATTTCCAGCGGGATCTGGAGTTCCTGCTCGATACCTACAAGGAGGTGCAGTCCCGCTACAAGCATCGCCAGGGGCCGGGCCTCGTGTGGCAGGAGGATGATGTCGTCACCCGCACCCTGCGCGACGGCTTCAGCTCCGATATGGAAGAAGTGCACATCGACGATCTGGATACCTTCCATGCCGCCCAGAGCTTCTTCAAGCGCACCATGCCTCAGTTCCAGAGCGTGCTCAAGCATCACACGGGCAAGAAGCCGCTCTTTTCCAAATATCAGACCGACGAGCAGATCGACCGCATCTATGCTCGCCGCGTGAACCTGCCTTCGGGCGGCGCGCTGGTGCTGGATCAGACCGAAGCCCTGGTGGCCGTGGACGTGAACTCCGGCAAGACCTCCGGCGAAGGCGTGGAGGACATGGCCTTCAAGACCAACATGGAGGCCGCCGAGGAAGTGGCGCGGCAGCTGCGGTTGCGCGATCTTGCGGGCCTCATCGTCATCGATTTCATCGACATGAAGAAGGATGGCCACAACCGCGCCGTGATGGAGCGGCTGGTGGAGTGCCTCAAGGAAGACAAGGCCCGCATGGAAGTGGGCAAGATCAATAGCTTCGGCGTGCTGGTGATGACCCGCCAGCGGCTGCGGCCTTCCATCCACCAGGTCACCCACGAATCCTGCCCCACCTGCCAGGGCACGGGCCAGGTCAAGAGCATGGAAGCCCTGGTGCTGAGCGTGGTGCGGCGGCTGAAGTCGATGCTGAGCCGCGACGGCGTGGCCGAAGTGCGCCTCAAGCTGGCGCCCGCCGTGGCCATGGCCGTGCTGAACCAGAAGCGCAAGGATCTGGCGGAACTGGAAAGCGCCCATGACACCCGCATCCTCGTGATGGCCGATATGGACGTGAACTACGGCGACATGACCGCCGAGATCGAGCGCCGGGAAGAGGAAAGCGAGAAGCCCGCCCCCGCCAAGGCCGAGCGCATGCCCGATCCCGACGAGGAAACCGTGGTGCTGGGCGGCGACACGCCCATTTCCTTCGACAAGGCCCTGGGTTCCAAGAACGGCGAAAACGGCAAAGCGCCGAAAGCTCCCAAGGAGCCCAAGGCGGAGATCAAGTACGATCGCCGTGACGCGCAACGGGCCGCCCTGGATGAGCGCGAGCGGCTGCGGGCGCTGTTCGAAAGCGCCAAGCCTCTGGCTCTCGCCAATCTGGAAGACGGTGAAGCCCCCGCGCCGGAACCGGAGGCTGCTGCCGCCGCTGAGGCGCCTGCGGAAAAGCCCGCAGGTCGTGGCCGTGGTCGCGGTCGGGGCAAGGCCCCTGCGCCGGAAGCCAAGGCGCCTGAGGTGAAGGCCCCTGAAGCCGAGACGGTTCAGGTCAAGGCTCCCGCGCCCAAGGCGCCGGTGGTGCCGGCTGCGCCTCCTCCGCCGCCCGCGGAACCGCCGGCCTTCGATCCTTCCCTGGTAACGAACCTGCGCCGCCCCAAACTATCAGCGCCTGTTCCGGCGGAAGCTCCCGCTGCCCCGGCCCCCAGGCCCAGGGGACGGCCCCGGAAGAACCCCAAGGCCGAAGCGGTCGTGCCGGAACCGCCCAAGGTGGACGATGTGCTGGCCCTGGCCAAGCGGCCTGTGAAGGCCAAATCCATGGCCGCCCCGGAGCCTGTGCCCGCCGTGGAGGCCGAACCCAAGGCCGAGGCCAAGCCCAAGCGCAAACCCGCTGCCCGTAAGCCCAAATCCTGAGGGGCTGCTCCATGTCCCTGCACCCCCTCTACGTTCTGGCCCCTGCCGCCGCCCTGGCGACCCTCCTGGGCGGGTGGCTGGTGGTGCGCTTCTTCCGAGGCAAGAGCAGCCTGATGCGGCACATGTCTGGCCTGGCCGCAGGCTATCTGGTGGCCGTCACCCTGATGCGTCTGCTGCCCGAAGCCATGGAGCATGGCGGTCATCGCATGGCCATGTGGGCGCTGGGAGGCTTCTTCCTGGTGCATCTGCTGGAACACGGCCTCAGCACCCACTTCCACTACGGCGAAGAGACCCACGCCCATGAAACCACCTGGCTCACGGGCGTGATGGCCCTGGTGGGCCTTTCCCTGCACAGCTTCATGGACGGCATGGCGCTCATGGCGGCGGTCTGCACCGACGGCACCCTGGGTCTGCTGGTATTTCTGGGCATCCTGCTGCACCGCATTCCCGAAGGCGCCACCATCAGCTCCATCTTCCTGGTGCAGGGCTTCGGCGCGCGAGGCGCAGTGCTGGCCGCCGGGGGATTGGCGCTGGCCGCATGGCTGGGCGCCTTCTCCCAGGGGTGGCTGAGCCTGCCGGTGGGCCCGGTGCTGGCCCTTTCCGCAGGCCTGAGTCTCTATGTGGCTTCGGCGGATCTGCTGCCCCAGGCCCAGAAGGAGAAGGGCTGGAAAAGCACGCTGGGCCTGGCCGCAGGCATTCTGCTCTTCCTGCTGACCTCGTACCTGGTCGATCATGGCCACGGCCATGCGCATCATCACTGATTCCCTTTTCCGGCTGCTGCTTGCCGCGCCCTGTGCGCCCTGGCTGCAGGCGCAGGCCCTGCCCGCATGGCCGGGGCCTTTCCCGGCCCCCCAACCCCTGCCTACGCCCGAGGAGCTTCTGCCGCTGCGGCCCTTCGCTCACGGAGAAACGGCGTCCACCAACCGCCCGGTCCGTTGGCGCGGGGATCGCGTAAGCCAGGAAGGCGAAACCTGGATCATCGAGAACGGGGCCATCCAGGTGGAGGAAATGCTGTTGCTGGCGGATCGCATCGCCTGCAACCTGCGCACCGGCGAACTGCGCGCCCAGGGCCATATCCGGCTGGAAGGCGCCGATATCCGCCTGCGCTGCGAGCGGCTGGAGATGGATTGGAAACGCCGCGTGGGCGAAGCCTGGGCCTTGGAGCTGGAACTGCCGCCCCACTGGACCCTCCGCTCCAGCCATGTGGCGTTCGCCACGTTGAAGCGATGGGAATTCGAATCGGTGGAGCTGAGTCCATGTCCCCAGGAAAAACCGGGATGGTCGGCCAAGCTGTCGCGCATGAAGCTGGAACTGGAAGGCTTCGCCATCTTCCGCCATGCCCAGGTAAAAGTGGGCGGCGTGCCTGTCATGTACCTGCCCTGGGCCGCGTATCCGGCCAAATCCGAGCGCAGCTCGGGCCTGCTGCCGCCCCAGGTGGGCTACTCCAGCAACCTGGGCGCTTCGCTGGGCCTTTCGTACTATCAGGTGCTCGGCCCCACCATGGATCTCACCTTTGCACCGGAATACTACGGCAAGGAAGGCATGCTCTGGGGCGGCGAGTTCCGGTGGAATCCCGATGCCGCCCACCAGGGCAGTTTCCAGGGCCAGTACATCCATCAGCGCAGCAACGGCGCCTACCGCTACCGCTACCACCTGCAGGAACTTTGGCAGCGGGAGGACGGCTGGCAATTCACGGCGGACGTGAACCAGGCTTCCGATGCGCTGCTGGAATCCGATTACGGGCGCTCCGTGGGGGCCCTGGGCACCGTGAATTCCGATAGCGCCCTCTTCCTCGGCCGCAACTTTTCGTTCTTTTCCTTGAACGTCTCCGCCGCCGAGCAGCGCACCTACTTCCTGCCGGACGATCCGTTCTACCGCTCGGATTTCCCAGCCTCCATGCGCCGCCAGACCTTGCCCCAGGTGCAGGCGCGCCTGTATCCCATCCCCATCGGTTCGTTCTACCTGGATGGTGGTGGGAACCTGGGCAGCTTCCTCTACCGCCTTGATCTGGGCAGCCAGCAAGGGGAGAACAAGTACCGTTGGCACCGCGAGGATTGGTACACGCGCTTGCACGGTCGTCTGGGCCAATGGGGCCCGTTCCGGGCGGATTTCCAGCTCTCCGCGCGCTACACGCGCTATAGCGCGACGCTGCAGTCCTCCATGTTCGATGCTTCCGGTTCCGTCAACGGCGATCCCCTGGACCCTGCCTCCAACCCGGCCTTCGATCCGTTCCGGGTGGAGGGTCCCAAGGCTCAGCGCATTCTGGGATCAGGCCGCCTTCAGCTCTCGGGTCCCCAGTTGGGCCGCACCTTCGATGCCGTGAGCCTCTTCGGCTACAAGGCCGATCTCAAGCACGTACTGGAACCTTTCCTGGCCTTCACCAAGAACACCAAATCGGGCATCGCGGGCAAGCTGCCCCGCTTCGACGAAGTGGATTCGCGACCCGGCGTGAGCAGCAGCGCCGATGGTGAAGAAAGCGTCGAGGTGGGATTGAAGCAGCACATCCTGGGCCGACCCGACAAGGCCACGGGCTTCGCCGATCTGGTGCGGTGGAAATTGTCCACGCGATTTCACTTCCAGCCCATTCTGCTCGCCGATGGCCGTTTCAAGAGCGGCTGGGCTTCGGTGGACAATGACATCGACGTGGAGCCCCACAGTCGTCTGCGCCTGAGTTTCCGCCGTTCTTCGGAGATCGGCAGCTCCAACTCCGACAATTCGCTGTCGGCGGAATACACCTCCCGTGATGGCGATCGCTTCTCCCTGGCGGCCTTCACCACCGGCATCAACCGCTTCCTCGTGCGCCAGCAAGGCATCCAGGTGGGCGGCATCCATCGGCTGTTCCAGGATACGTGGCGGCTGGAATACCAGGCGAATTACGATCTGCGCACCAAAGGCTTCGTGTACAGCCAGGTGGCCCTGGCTCGCATCACGCCCTGCGTCGCCACCCGCCTGCGCTTCAGTCACGTGGCCATCCTCGTGCCCGGCGCGCTGAACAAAGAGGATCGGCTGGATCTGACCTTCACCCTGCGAGGGCTGGGGGATCTGTTCAGCCTGAAACACTGAATCCGCTTCACGCTCCTTCTTCGGGGAACGAAGGCGGAACCGCGCTTACTTGCGAGCGGTTTTCCTGGCAGGCGGCTCCATCATCGGCACCGCCACCTCCACGCGGTTGCGGCCTTTGTGCTTGGCGAGGTACAGAGCCTGGTCGGCGGCGGCGAAAAGGGTGCTGAGGCGATAGCCCTGGGGATCGGCCACGCCGAAGCTCATGGTGGGGAAAACCGTGGGACCGCTTTCCAGCACCATGGGACGTTCATCAATGCGGCGGCGCAGCTTTTCTGCCACGTCCGTGCCGGCCTGCAGGCTGGTTTCCGGGAGAAGGATGGCGAATTCCTCGCCACCGACTCTGAACGCGAGGTCGGAACGCCGGAGGCCGCTGCGCAGGCGATCGGCCACGGCCCGCAGCACATCGTCGCCCACCATGTGGCCGAACCGATCATTGATGAGCTTGAAGTGATCGAGATCGCCCAGGATCAGCACGAAGGTGCGGTGATGTCGTTCCCATTGATTGAAGGTGCTTTCCAGGTTCTGGTCGAAGGCCCGACGGTTGAGCAGGCCCGTGAGGGGGTCGGTGAGCACCTCGTTGCGCAGGGCGCTGGTTTCCATTTCCAGGTGCAGGCGTCGTTCGCGGAGATCGTGGATCTGGCTCTGGAACTCCCGGCGCAGGCAGCGGCTCTGGAGCCAGTCCAGCCCTCGACGGCAGGCCAGCAGCACCCGCGTGCTCGAAAGAGGCAATGAAAGCCAGTCCTTGACTCCCGCCAGCATGAGCTTGCGCTGCACGGGTTGGGAGGGTTCTTCGCCCAGCAGGATCACGTAGGGCTCCTCGCCGGCCTCCCTTAGTTGCTGAAGGGCATCCAGAGCCCGTTGGCCCGATTCGTCAAGGCGCACCATCACTAAGGGCGCCTGAAGTGTCTGTTGGGTGGTGGCCAGGTGAAGCAGGGACGAGGCGGTCACGTCGAAGCCGAAGGGGCCCACCATGTCCCGAAGCCGCTTGATCTGGCGAGGGTGAAGCCCTGCCGCCAGCAGGTCGGTGCGATGACTGCTGCGGGGGCCTTCGGTCTGCACCAGGGGGCCGAGGGTCGATAGAAGATGCTGGATGGACGCGTCGGAACGCACGTATCCATCCACGGCCGACGAGGTGGGAACGGGATCGCCGGGACGGATAACCAGTACCATGGGCAGGCTCTGGAAATGGATGCGGGCCTCCCCCCGCAGCAATTGGGAGAAGCGTAGGCCGTCCAGGGGATCGCCTGCGGCATCCACTAGGATCAGTTCAGCTGCAGCCCAGGCTTCGGAGGCCAGGGCCTCCAGCGGATCCGCCACATGCCGAACGCTGTGCCCAGAGCCTTCGAAGGCGGTCCTGAGACGTTCCACCAATCGGTTGTGCTGGGTGATGACCAGAAGGTGCATGGATGGTAGGAAGCATAACCTATTCGCCCATGCAGTGGCGGGAAATGGCGCAGGCCCCGCGGTGTCCGCAGGGATAAAGAAAAGCCTGAGCTAGCGGGTATTCCAGTGCAGTTTCTGCTGAAGCACGCGGAAAAAGGGCAGGGCGGGGTTCTGGAGCAAGGTGATGTGCTGGGAACTGCGACTCAGTTCCACCCGGTCCCCCGGTTGCAACGGATACTCAATCTGGCCATCCAGGGTCAGGTGGGCCTCGTCGGTGGCGCCTACGGTGATGCTCATTTCCAGATCGCTGGGCACCACCATGGGGCGCAGCGTCAGGCTGTGCGGGCAGATGGGCGAAACGACCCAGGCATCCAGGGCGGGATGGAGAATGGGACCACCGGCCGAGAGCGAATACGCGGTGGAGCCCGTGGGCGTGGCCACGATGAGGCCATCGGCGCGGATGGAGGCGGCGTCGAAACCGTCGATGCGCAACTGGAATTCGATGATCCGCGCCAGGGCGCCCTTGTTCAGCACGGCATCGTTCAAGGCGCTGTGACGGGTGAGCACGCGGCCCTCACGCACCAGCGAAACGTCCAGCGCGTGGCGCAGTTCCCGGCGCAGGCGGTTCTGGAAATAAAGCTCCACCACGTCCTGGGCTTCCTCCACCCCGTGGGCCGTGAGAAAGCCCAGGGAACCCAGATTGATGCCCAGCAGGGGTACGCCGAGATGACCATAGCGCCGGGCTGCCGCCAGCAACGTACCGTCGCCTCCCAGCACCAGACATAGTTCGGGCCGTTCCTGGTGATCTTCTGCGACCGAAAAGGCCTCGGAGGGCAGGCCAGCCGCCATCCAGACGCTTTGAA
>JAJTBC010000074.1 GCA_021287085.1 Bacillota bacterium
TGGCTGGCAAGTTGACCCAGAGCTGCACGATTTCCAGGAAACCGCCTGTACGACTGAATTCCTTGGAGTGGAACTCTTCGTGGATGATGCCGCCCCCGGCAGTCATCCATTGCACATCCCCTACGCCGATGGTGCCGCCCGCACCCGTGGAATCCCGGTGTTCCACCTCCCCTGCATAGACGATGGTGACGGTTTCGAACCCACGATGGGGGTGTTCGCCGACACCTCGGCGATAGCCGGAATTCGAGGTGAACTCCGTGGGAGCTACGTAGTCAAGCACCAGGAAGGGGCTGCGGGTATCTGCGCCGTGGTTGTAGGCGAACATGCCGTGGACGGGAAACCCGTCGCCCACCCAGTGAAGGCCCGGCGGATTGGAAACATGGATGACACTTTTCATGAAGAACACCTCTTAATACCCACAGAAGGGGCAGGCCCACTCTATTGTGATTGGCTTTTCACAAGATCATAAGTGGCTCGCATCAGGGCCAAGGTAAATCAAGAGTATATAAATATTGAATCTCACTAATCCGTTTGACAGGACGTTTCGTATTATGAGGGTTATTCACCGCCGGAGGCCCCTTGATGCCTGTCACCCGCTTTGTTTCCGCCCTGTCTGGGCTGGTTCTTTCCCTGGCCCTGAACGCCGCGCCCGAGGAAGGCATACGCCTGCTGCGCCAGCCGACCCTGAGCCTCACCCATATCGTCTTCTCCTACGCGGGCGATCTCTGGATTGTCGATCGCGCCGGCGGCGAAGCGCGCCCCCTCACCACGGGCGCGGGCGTGGAAAGCAATCCCGTGTTCTCTCCGGACGGCCGCTGGGTGGCCTTCACGGGCGAGTACGACGGCAATGTGGATGTCTATGTCGTGGAAGCCAGGGGCGGCATTCCTCGTCGGCTGACCTACCATCCCGGCGTGGATGACGTGGTGGGCTGGTCGCCCGATGGCCAGCGCGTCATCTTCGCTTCGTCGCGGGAAAGCGACACGCCCCGGTATCTGCGGCTCTTTTCCATGGCGGCGGATGGAGTATTTCCCGAAGCCTTGCCTCTGCCCATGGCTGCCAATGGCGCCCTTTCGCCAGACGGCAAACGCCTGGCCTACGAGCCCGTGCCCAGGGCTTTCCAGGCCTGGAAGCGCTACCGGGGCGGGCGCGCCAGCTACCTTTGGATCGCCGATCTCGCCGATAGCCGCGTGGAGAAGGTGCCCCGCACCGATAGCAACGATTTCAATGCCATGTGGATGAACGGCAAGGTCTACTTCCTGTCGGATCGCGAAGGGCCCGTCACGCTCTTTTCGTACGACAAAGGCCAGGTGAAACGCGAGCTCCCGAATCGCGGGCTGGATCTGAAGAACGCCCAGGCCGGTCCCGACGCCATCGTGTACGAGCAGTTCGGCTCCATCCATCTCTTCAATCCCGCCACGGGCAAAGCCCATCCCGTGCCCATTTCCGTGCGCGGCGATCTGCCTGGCGTTCGGGCCCGCTTCGAGAAGGTGGGCAACCGCCTCATGAACGTGAGCCTGTCTCCCACCGGCGCCCGCGCGGTGTTCGAAGCCCGCGGCGACATCTTCACGGTGCCTGCGGAAAAGGGCAGCGTGCGCAATCTCACGGGTACGCCGGGCGTGGTGGAGCGGGATCCCGCGTGGTCCCCCGATGGCAAATGGATCGCCTACTTCAGCGAAGCCTCCGGCGAATACGCGCTGCATCTCAAGGGGCAGAACGGTACCGGCGATGCGCGCATCTTTGCACTGCCGCCCTCGTTCTACTACGCCCCCTTGTGGTCTCCCGATAATCGCAAGATCGCCTTCTTCGATAAACGCGGACAGCTTTGGCTGCTGGATGTGGACAAGGGGAAGACTCAGGTGATCGATAGCTCCAAACGCGGCGCCAATTTTGAGCCTGCGTGGTCTCCCGACAGCCGATGGCTGGCCTACACACGCCCTCTCCAGTCGTATTACCGCGCGCTCTTCGTGCGGGATCTCGACAAGGGCCAGAATCACCAGCTGACGGATGGAATGAGCGATGTGCGCCATCCCGGCTTCGACAAAGGCGGCAAGTATCTCTACTTCGGCGCCAGCACCGATATCGGCCCCAGGGTTTCGGGCTTCGATATGACCAGCTATCCGCATCGCCCCACGGAAAACCTCTATTTGGCAGTGCTCAAGGCCTCGGATCCTTCCCCCTTGGCGCCAGAAAGCGATGACGAAAAGATCGCCGAGGAGGCCAAGGCGAAAGACGACGCCAAGGCTGAAGCCAAGGCCAACGGCAAGGCCGACGCGCCCGAAAAACCCTCCGATAAAGCGGCCCCCGCCAAGAAAGAACCTCCCAAGGTGATCATCGACGTGGAAGGCTTCAGCCAGCGCATCCTGGCGCTGCCCGTGCCTTCGCGGGAATACCTCACCGCCGTGCCTGGCAAGGAGGGCATTCTCTTCGTGATGGAACCGGGCAGCGCTTCCGTTTCCACGCCGGACAGCGGGCCAAATGCGGGGCCTGGCTTCATCCTGCATAGTTTCGACCTCAAGAAGCGGAAACTCGACAAGGTCATGGAGGGCCTCAGGAGCTTCGATCTTTCGGCTACCGGCGAAAAGATGCTGATCCGCCAGGGTGAAGCCTGGTTCATCGCGCCTGCGGGCACGGCTCCCAAACCCGGCGAGGGAAGGCTGCGCACCGACGAAATGGAGATGCGGGTGGATCCGAAGGCCGAGTGGGCGCAGATGTACCGTGAAACCTGGCGCATCGAGCGGGATTTCTTCTACGATCCCGACCATCACGGCCTGGATCTCAAGGCCGCCCAACGCACGTACCAGCCCTATCTGGAAGGTCTGCAGCATCGCTCCGATCTGAACTACCTCTTCCAGGAAATGCTTGGTGAATTGAGCGTGGGCCATCTCTACGTGGGCGGCGGCGATGCTCCCAATGCTCGCCGCGTGCCCGGGGGCCTGCTGGGTTGCGATTTCACCGTGAACGAAGGCCGCTATCGATTCAGCCGAATCTTCAACGGCGAAAGCTGGAATCCCGATCTCAAGGCGCCCCTCACGCAGCCCGGCGTGGATGTGAAGGAAGGCGAATACCTGCTGGCGGTGCAGGGCCGCGAGCTCACCAGCCGCGACAACGTGTTCGCGGCGCTGGAAGGCACCGCCAATCGTCAGGTGGTGCTCAAGGTGGGTCCCCGCGCGGATGGCAGCGGCAGCCGCGAAGTCACCGTAATGCCCATCGCCAGCGACAGCGCGCTGCGCACCTACGCCTGGATCGAAGGCAATCGCCGCAAGGTGGCACAGATGACCCAGGGCCGCGTGGCCTACCTGTGGCTGCCCGATACGGCCCAGGGCGGCTACACCTACTTCAACCGCTACTTCTTCTCCCAGCTCGACAAGGAAGGCGCGGTGGTGGACGAGCGCTTCAACGGTGGCGGATCTGCGGCGGACTACATCATCGAGTACCTGAAGAAGCCGCTGTATAGCCATTGGGCCGTACGCGACGGCGAGGATTTCCGCCAGCCCTTCGGCACTCTGCCCGGCCCCAAAGCCATGATCGTGAACGAATTCGCGGGCTCCGGCGGCGATTACCTGCCCTGGCTCTTCCGCCGCGAAACGCTCGGCCCCCTGGTGGGCAAGCGCACCTGGGGCGGCCTCGTGGGCATCGGCGGCTATCCCCAACTCATGGATGGCGGCTTCGTCACCGCACCGCACTTCGCCTTCTACACGCCTGAAGGCCAATGGGATGTGGAAAACGTCGGCGTGGCGCCCGATGTGGTGGTGGATCAGGATCCCAAAGCCTGGCGCGAAGGCCACGATCCGCAGCTCGAAAAGGCCGTGGCCCTGGTGATGGAATCCCTGAAAGCCAACCCTACCCGCAAGGTCGCCCGACCGCCGTATCCCAACTATCATCGCTGAAGGCCCACACGGTCTTTCGCAGGGCCACCCTTCGAGGAGTTCCGATGTTTCGCGTGAAGCTTCCGATTGTGGCCCTGCTGCTGGTGGGCGCTGCCCTGCACGGCAACGATGGCTGGGATCGCTGCCGCAAGAACGTGCCTTCCACCTTCCAGCTTTTCCCCCAACCCATCAGCGCCCAGGCGGGCTACGGCATTCTGCCTAAGGATTCGGAAGGTGGCGCCGATGGCGACGTGCGCTTCCGCTGGTCCCAGCCCCACACCCAGGCCCTGGTGCGCATGGCGGCCCGCGCCGTGGCGCGGGATCTGGGGCCGGGTCCCCATCCGCTGCTCATCATGGATGCCAGCGCCGAGAACGGCGATACGCCCGTGGATTTCCTGCCTGCGCCCAGGGGTCGCCATCCCGGCGGCAGCCATGATGGCGGCCTCAACCTCGATCTGGGCTACTACCTCACGAGCTTGAAGGGAAAGGTCTATACGCCCGACTATGCGGCGGCCACGGAGCATTTCCAGACGCGGCCCGATGGAACTTTACGCGACGTGCCCCAATGCCTGGGATCGGCGGATCGGCTCGACGTACCGCGCCAGGCGCGGTTCTTCGTGGAACTCTTCCGCGTGAACCGCGAAGCCTTCGGCGGCGACCTGCTCGAAGAAATCGGCGTGGATTTCCAGGTGCGCCAGCCTGTTCTCGCCCAGGTGCGCGCCTGGAGCGAAAAGGGCACGTACGGCGCCAGCCCCGCGCTGGTGGCGGATATGGAACGCGTGCTCACCAGTGACGAAGCCGAAGGCTGGGCCCAAACCCATCACCATCACTTCCATCTTCGGGTGCGGGATATTCCCTTGCTGGGCCAGCACCGTGCCGCGCTGGAGGCCCTGCAAACCCTCGCCAGGCGTGAAGAAACGGAGCTTCGTCAGGTTTCGTCGCCCGTGTTGACGGTGGCCCTGCTCAGCAACGACCTGCATCGCAGCCTGGAGGCCGAATTGCTGCCCACGGGAATCGCCGTGAAGGAACTGAATTTCCGCGTGGATGGCGGCCCCTGGAAACATGCCCAACCTGGCGATGCCCGCAACCGCGCCGTATTGGAACTTCCCGATCGTCGGGATGCGGCAACGTGCCTGGTGGAAGCCCAGGGCACCGATGCCGCCGGGAAAGCCTTCACGCTGACCCAAACCGTAGAACTGCCCGCCCAGGATCCTCGGCTCGCCATCGCCGTGGAGGCTTCGCGCCTTCAGGCCGAGGTGAGCGAAACGACAGAAATCCTGAAAGTGCGGCCCCGCATTCCCCAGCCCTACCACGTGTGGGTCACTGAAACCGCGCTGGTCCTGCACCGCCAAGGCCAAGCTCCGGAAAAGCGTGTGCTCGCCGATCCCACCGCCGAGATCACCCTGGATCGCCTTCAGCCTGCGCCTCTGCAGAGCGTGGAACTGCGCGTGCTCTGCTCCGGCCGCCGGGCCATTCAGGTGCCGATTTGGTTGAAGTGAAACCTCGAAGTCATGCTCCTCAATGCTAAGGTCTAGGGTGCACCGAGGTTCTTGTGCAGCGCGTTCTTCCTTTCCTTTCCTTGTTCCTGGTCGGCGTTTTCGCGTTCAGCCAGGTTCCGTCTTCCTCCACCCGTGCGGAGGAAGATGCCGTCATCGCAGCCAATCGCAAGGGCGCGCGGCCTCGGCCTGTGGCCAAGGGGCGTTCGCTTTCAGCACTGGAACAGGAGCGGGCGAAGATCTTCCGCCAGGCCCGCCCTTCGGTGGTGTACATCAACGCCAGCACTAGCCGCGGCCTGCTGGATCGTCAGACCGGCCAACTCCATCAGATCCCGCCGGGCACAGGTACGGGTTTTGTCTGGGATGATCTGGGTCACGTGGTCACCAACTACCACGTCATCAAGCTGGACGTGCCCGATCCCAAGGCGCTGCTCGACGTGATGGAAAACATCGAAGTGACCTTGTCCAACAACCGCGTGTACAAGGCGCGACTCATCGGTCGAAACATCTCCAACGACATCGCCGTGCTGCATGTCTTCGCGCCTTTGAAGGATCTGCGACCCCTGGCCATCGGCTCTTCCAAGAACCTGACCGTGGGGCAATCGGTGTTGGCCATCGGCAATCCCTTCGGCCTCGATCACACGCTCACGGGAGGCATCATTTCCGCCCTGGGCCGCGTGCTGCTTTCGGATTTCATCACGCCCATCGAAGGGGTCATCCAGACCGATGCTGCCATCAATCCCGGCAACTCCGGCGGTCCCTTGCTGGATCTGAGCGGGCGGCTCATCGGCATGAACACCGCCATTCCCACCACCACGGGCGCCAATGTGGGCGTGGGATTCGCCATGCCGGTAGATACGCTCAACCTCATCGTGCCCGAACTCATCGCGCGCTGGAATCCGGAGCACCCTACCCTCGGCTTCGCGACCTTGGGCATCGCTCCCGCCTTCGAACTTTTCGGCATCGAGCGCGGCATCGTGGTCAGCGAAGTGGAAGCCAATTCCCCAGCGGCCCAGGCGGGCTTGAAGGGACTCACGGTGAAGGGCGCCAACGAGAAGCCGCTGCTGGGCGATGTGATCGTCCGCTGCCAGGGCAAGCCCATGGATCGCCCCAGCCAGATGTCTGATGAAATCGAACTGCTGATGCCCGGTCGTCCCGTGGTGCTGGAAGTGCTGCGCGACAATCAGCGCGTCACGCTGACGCTGGATCCCTGGAAGAAACCCGAACCGACGCCCTCTGCGCTCACGAAAACCTGAGTGGTCGAGCGGCCTTCCGGCGACCTTTCAATGTCACGACTTGCCTGCGACTAGGCCGGCAAGTAGGCCACAGGAACGTCCAGCTTCTCGTCGTCATCCACGAAATGTAGATGCAGCATGGCGTGACACTCGCTGGATGCGGTGCGAAGAATGGTGAGTCGGTGTTTGGATTTGGCGCCCTTGGGCACTTCGAGCAGGGTGAAGCCTTCGCCTTCGATCCTGGCGTCTTTCAGCGCAAAAGCTCGTCCATCCGGCCGCTTCAAGGTCAGCACCTGCCGCTCCGGCTTGGGCCGCAGAAACGTGAGGCGAGGCGGATTGGCCTCCACGGTGCGCCGTACCTCCCATTCTGCGTACAGCGTGAAACGTGGCTGCAGAGGCGCGTTGGTGGTCAACTGCAAGGTTTCCAGCCCCAGCCGAGTGCCTGGGGCCAGCTTCTCTGGGCGCAGGGAGAGCACCAGCATGGTCTGGTTTCCCTTGTGCTCGATGGAACTCTCCAGATGGTCGGGAAGAGGAGAGGTGAGCTGGATCACCGTGGGATCGCCGGTTTCACGGGTAAAGCGGAACGCGATCTGAGGATGCTCGTACGAACGCACCACGCCGAAGTTCAGCCGTGGATTCTCCACCGTGAGATCGGGACGAATGGTCATTTCCACGGGCAGGAAATACTGCCCCTGCTTGGGGTCGTCGGTGATGAGCTTGACGTTGCGCCGCTGCCATCCCACCCATCCGTCCGCATCCACATGCATCGTCAGCGCCACGCTCTCGCCTGCCTTCAGGGGCCTCTCGAGGGCCGGTCCGCTCACGGTGACACCCGGAGACAGATCCAGCACCCGCAGCGAAATGGGTGAAGCGCTGGTGTTGGTGAAGGTGTAGGGCAGATCGCGCTTCTCGCGCGGCGCGAGGGATTCCGTCAGTTTCACGCGCCCTTTGGGCGCGATGGAGATACGCGCTGGATCCACCTTGCGCGCAGGCTCCGCAGAACTTCCCGCCACACAAACCACGGCCACCATCGCCATGCCCAAACCACGTCCCATGCCTTCCTCCCGACTTTCTACCCTACAGGAAAGGGCGCATGACGCGCCCTTTCCCTTCAGGAACAACCGACTGTCTGATTACAGAACGTTCACGGCCTTCCAGGCCAGCGCGACGGTGTTGTATTCCACGCTGCCGGCGCCATAGAGATCAGTGGCGGCGCTCAAGCAGGCGGCGCGAGCACCGGCGTACTTGGTGGTGCTGACCATGTACTTGGTGAGGGCGCGATACCAGATCTGACCGGCCTTCTGGTTGCCGATGCCCGTGATGCTGGTGACGCCATTGGCCATGGGGGACTGGATGTTGCCGGAGAGGGCGTCAATCTTGCTGCCGTGGGCCAGCAGGAAGAAGAAGTGGTTGGCCACGCCGCTGCTGTAATGCACGTCCAGACGTCCCAGGGTCTTGGACCAAGCGTCGGGGCTGGAGCCATCGAGGCTGGGCTTGTACATGTAGCGCAGGGGCTTGTTGAAGGAAGGCGTCGCCAGCTGTTCGCCGATGGTGTAGTTGCCGCCGGTGTCGCCGATCACGGTGCCCGTGGCGCCGCCACCACGATAGAACTCGGCCAGGGTGCCGAAGATGTCGGAGTTGGCTTCGTTCAGGCCGCCGCTCTCACCGCTGTAAGCGAGCTTGGCGGTGCGGGCGCAGACGCCGTGGCTCATTTCGTGGCCAGCCACATCCAGGGCCGTAAGGGTCAGGAAGGAGTTGCCGTCGCCGTAGGTCATGCAGAAGCAGGTGTCGGACCAGAAGGCGTTGTCGTAGCTGTTGCTGTAGTGCACGCGGCTGTAGGGAGCGGTGCCCGCGCCGTCGATGCCGTTGCGACCATACACGTTCTTGTACATGTCCCAGGTCACCTGCACGCCGTAGTGGGCGTCCACGGCGGCCGTCTGACCGTTGGCTGCGGTGGTGCTGCTGCCTTCCACATAGTTGGCACTATCGCCCCAGATGTTGTCGGCATCGGTGTAGATGGTGCCGGTGCCACTGGTGGCGTGGTTCAGGTTGTAGGTCTTGGTGCCGGTGGTGCGCACCACGTCATTCAGTTCGTAGCCGGTGGCCGTGCTGTTCACATCCAGGGAAACAGAGCCGCTGAACTGCGACTTGCCCGTGCCCTTGACGCCAGCGGTGTGCAGGGTGTCCCAACGATCCAGCACCTTGCCGCTGTGGGCATCCACGAAGAAATCGGTGTGGGCGGTTTCATCCGCGCCGTTCTCCAGCTCGGTGTGAACGTGATAGACCAGAGCAAGCTTGGTGCCGATGGGGGCGAACACCAATTCGGCGCTGGGCGCGTAGGCATAGGGGCCCTTGGGGGCCAGCGCCTTGTCGGCCACCGCGATGGCTTCGTCCGCGCTCAGGGAAGCGTGGGGATTGAGCTTCAGACCGCGCATCAGGCCATCGGTGTGCTTGCGGATCCGACCATTCTTCATGTGCAGGATGCTTTCACCGCCGAACACCTTCACGCCACGGTAGAACTGGTCCACGCGCACGTCTTCTTCGTCCAAGAGAGCGTCGGCCTGGATGTGGCGCACCTTGAAACTGTGGTCTCGGTCGAGGCCCAGCTCGAACACGCGAGCGTCGAGGTGCTGGCGGGCGTGGGTGGCCACGCCGGATTCCTGCGCGAAAGCAGGCAGAAGCGCCCAGGCACCGGCCACGAGGCAGAGAGCAAAACGACTGCGCATGAAACCTCCAAAAAGGAGAGGGCCGACGCGGAATGCGAACGGCGCACGTGAAAAGGAAGGGATCCAACCCTCTGGCTGAATTCCTAAGAACATCCAAGTGAAAGAACCGATGGATCATGTAACAGTAAGAAACAATTCTGTGACAATACTTATTTTTCGATAATTTAATATCGAAAAAACAGGTCGATAATTTCCCTGTCTAGTTCAATGTCACCAGTTCGTCACGAATACAAGGAAGGAATTATCTACCGTTAATGATTGTAAATTTTCGACTCATATAATCGGACCATCTCGTCTGTTTTCACCAAATCAGAACCATACGCCTGCGCCGAAGGTCCACATGCGATGGAATTCCTGGCCGCTGCCCTGGGCATTGAGATAGGTGACCAGATCCGTAGTGGAATCCAGATGAACAGGACGGGAACGGGTCAGCGGCTCCTGATAGCTCGCAGTCACATAGAAGTGAAGGGATGGAATCTTGTAGCGCACACCAACCCTCAGCCAGGGCCGAAACAGCGTTTCCTGGCGACGCGCCGTTTCCGCTTCGTACTCATAGCGCTGGTAACGCTGGATCACCCCCAGTTCCGCTCCCAGGCCCACGAAAGGCACCCAGAATTGCGCATGGACTCCCGCGCCCAGGCCGTACTGCTTGAGAGTCGTATCGGTAGTCGTCGAGGTGGTGCCCTGACGATCCAGATGCCCATCCGATACCAGTTTCGAA
>JAJTBC010000077.1 GCA_021287085.1 Bacillota bacterium
GGCCGCTACCGCCAGTTCTGGCAGATCGGAGCGGAGAGTCTCGGTGTCGCCACGCCCGAAAGCGAAGCCGAAAACCTGATCATGCTCATGGAGTTCCTGGGAGAACTGGGACTGGAACACCTGAGCCTCTCCATCAATTCCGTGGGCACGCCCCAGAGCCGACCCGCATTCTACGCGGCCCTGCGAACCTTCTTCGAAGCCCGCCAGGAACGCTTCTGCGCCGACTGCCATCGCCGCATCGAAAGCAACCCCTTGCGCGTGCTGGACTGCAAGGTGCCCACCTGCCAGGCGGCGCTGGAAGGCCATCCCCTCATCACCGACTACCTGGATGAAGGCTCCCTTCAGCATCATGCGCGACTGAAGGCCCTGCTCACGACCCTGAACGTGCCCTTCGTGGAGGATCCGCGCCTGGTGCGGGGATTGGACTACTACACCCGCACCGCGTTCGAGGTGCTTTCCGCCGACCTCGGCGCGCAATCCGCCCTCTTGGGCGGAGGCCGCTACGACGGACTCGTGAAGCACCTGGGGGGGCCTGAGGTGCCCGCCTTCGGATGGGCCTTGGGGCTGGATCGCCTGGCCATGCTGCTGCAACAGCTCAAAGGCCCCGCGCCGGAAATGGCTTCCGCCGTGCTGGTGCCCCTGGGCGAAGCCGCTTCCCTCAAGGCCTTGGAACTGGCGCGCCAGTGGTGGAAGCAGGGCCTGACCCTGCGGCTGGAAACGCGGGGCGTGAACCTGAAGAAGGCGCTCACCTCCGCCAACCGCATGAACACGCGACTGGCGCTGATCCTGGGCGATGGCGAACTGGAACGCGGCGTCGTGGCGGCCAAAGATCTGACCCAGGGCACCCAGGTGGAATGGGCCTTCGACGAGGTGCCCGCCCGCTGGGCCGAAAGCCTCGCCGAGGTCCGGCCATGAAACGCCTGCCCTCCCCCGAGACCGGTCCCAAATCCGCCCTCTCCTTCGAGGATTCCGGCTTGGCCATGCTCGTGGCCGTGGCTCGCCGCGGTCTCAAGCACGCCATCGAACCTTTGCTCACGCCCTTGAACCTCACGGCCCAACAAGCCTGGGCGTTGTTGATGCTGCGGCGCGTCGGCCCGCTCTCCCTCACGGATCTGGCGCGGTACCTGGGCCTGGACGCCCCATCCATGTCCCGGCTCGTGCACCACCTCAAAGCCCGCAACATCCTGCACGTGGAGCCCGATCCCACCCATGCCCGGCGCCTTCGCATCGGCATCGCGCCGGAAGGCCATGCGTTGGCCGAAACCCTCTACATGGCTTCGGAAACCTTCCGGGACCGACTGGAAAAGGGCTTCACGGAGGAAGAAAAGGCCACCCTGTGCGGCTACCTGTGGCGGCTCATCGAGAACCTGAACGCCATGGGCGAGCCCGAACCCAAGACCCGCCGCGCCAAGGCTAGTTGAAGTCCACCACGTACTGACCGTCCCGCATGAGCGGCTGCACCCGGCCATCGGCAAAGATCAGGTCCAGCTTCAGCACCTTCACGTCCGGCTGCGTTTCCGGCACGTACACGCGGTCGATGTGGATGACGGCCGCCGGGCTGGAGAACTGCTTGGGGCCCACCTGCCCGCCGAAATGCTCGCTGCGCCCGAAGGCGATGTGCAGGCCCAGCTTTTCATCCAGCAGGATCTCGCCGATGGGCTTCACGCCGAAGGCCGCCAGCACGCCCAGCCCCAACTCCGCCACGTTGCCATAGGCAGGTTCTCGACGCAGATGCTCCTGCTCTTCCTCCGAGGCCGGACCCTGACTCAGCACCTCGGTCGCCACGTTGTTGACGATGCGGTAGCGCACCACTTCTCCGCCGAACTGCACCGGCACCACGCCCTCGCTGCGGCTGGGCTCCGTTTCGCCCTCGAACGGCACGATGTAGGCCTCGCCAGAAGGCAGGTTGCCGGCCACGCCCAGCTTGGGCAGCAGTCCCCCGGAGGCATGGGCGCTGCGGAAGCGAAGATCCAGGTGCAGCGTGTCGTGGCCGCCGGAATGGCCGAACAGGAAATCCGCTCCCACGGCTTCGTCCAGCAGGGCCTTCAGGTATTCCACCCGACGATTGACCTCGGTGTAATCCAGCCGCAACGCGGGGATCATGTCCTCCCGGAAGCCCGGCATGGTGGCCGCTCGGAAAGGATGCTGCCGGGCCGCCATCTTCAGCGGCGCCGTGGCGGAGAACTCCGTGGGTGCGATGAGAATCGAATGGGAGGCATAGAGTTCCGCGAAGGGAATGGACGCGCTGGCTTCCAGCGCTTCTGCCGTGGCGGGCAGCGGGCCACCGCCATGGATCCAGCAGCGCTCCGGCAGATCGCCGTTGTTGGTATGCACGTTGGGATAGAGCACCAGCACGGGAGAAAGCCCCAGTTCCACCTGATGCCGAGCGAAGGTTTCCACCCACTGGGCCGCGATCCTGCGACGGGCCGCCCAGTCCGGGTTGTCAGGCACCTGGGCATCCGGGAGGTCCACCAGAACGGCCAGCCCTTTTTCGTGGCTCTGAGGCAGGAAGACTCGCTTCACCAGCGCCACCAGTTCGTCCCCGGTCAATGGTTCCATGCTCGTGTTCATGGGGGCCCCCTTCCTTCGAGGATGCCCCAGAGCCCAGCTCCTGTCGAGGAAGCGCGCCCGTGTGACACCCTGATCGCGAAGCCTGATTTTTTGAATGAAGCAGGCCCCGACCTCATAATGCCTCCATGGCGAAACGTGGATGGAAACGCTGGATCGTGCGCTTGGTGCTGTGGCCCACGGCCCTTTTCGTCGGTCTGAGCGTGATGGGCGTCGTCCTGTTCCGTTTCGTGCCGGTGCCCTTCTCGGCCCTGATGGTGCATCGGCGCGTGCAATCGTGGTTCAGCGAGGCGCCCTACACCTCGCGGCATCACTGGGTCTCGCTGGAATCCATCTCTCCCAGCATGGGCTTGGCGGTGATGGCGGCGGAGGATCAGACCTTTCCGGAACATTTCGGATTCGACTGGAAAGCCATCGAAAAGGCCGCCGCTCACAACGAGCGCAGCCGCCGGAAGCGCGGCGCGTCCACGCTGACCATGCAGACCGCCAAGAACCTCTTCCTGTGGGAATCGCGCTCCTGGATGCGCAAGGGCTTCGAGGCCTACTTCACGCTGCTGCTGGAGGCGGGCTGGTCCAAGCGTCGCATCCTGGAGGTCTATCTCAACATCGTGGAATTCGGCGACGGCATCTATGGCGTGGAAGCCGCTTCCAACGCCTTCTTCGGAAAGCCCGCCAAGCGCCTGAACCCCAGCGAAGCCGCCCTTCTCGCGGCCGTGCTGCCCAATCCCCACCGCTTCCGCGTGAACGCTCCCAGCGAATACGTGCGTGGTCGGCAGGCCTGGATCCTAAATCAGATGCGCCAGCTGGGCGGCGAAGAGGCCATGAAGGATCTCTGATCCCCCATGCGGTCCATGCCCTCCGTGACGCGGCCTGATTCGGCGAGCCCTGGCGCGGCACGCCTTTCCTTCATGAAGAACCTTCCGAAAGCAGGCGCAGGAACGCCTCGCCATAGAGCTGGAGCTTCTTCACGCCGACGCCGCTGAGGGCCAGGAAGTGCTCCGGCGTCTGCGGGCGGAAGCGCACCATGTGCTGGAGAGTGGCGTCGGTGAACACCACATAGGCAGGCACGCCGCGCTCGTCGGCCAGCTGCTTGCGCAATCCCTTGAGGCGCAGGTAGAGGGCTTCCTCCTCGCTCTCCGGCAAGGGTTCCACGGAAGGCAGCGCCGCTGCTGCAGCGCGCCGTCGAGAGCCTTCATGGCGCGCCGTTTCGTTCAGGAGGTTCCGGCCCGTGCAGACATCGCAGCCTTGGCCACAGGACGGGGTCGCTTCGCCGAAGTGACGGGCCAGCGCAGCGTGGCGGCACTCCGCGCTCTCGGCAAAACGGAACATCTCGCGCACCTGTTGCCGTTGCTGGGCCGCCAGCTCGGATTCCAGCCCGTCCGAAAAGCGTTCCAGACTCATCACATCGGCCCAGGAATAGAACAGCACGCAATCGGCTTCGGCCCCATCGCGGCCCGCACGGCCGATTTCCTGGGAATAGCCTTCGAGGCTCTTGGGCATGTCGCGATGGATGACGAAGCGCACATTGCTCTTGTCGATGCCCATGCCGAAGGCGATGGTAGCCACCACCACGTCGAGATCGTCCCGCCGGAAAGCCTCCTGGGTGCGCTCCCGCGTCTCGGCATCAAGGCCCGCATGGTAGGCCTGGGCGCGGATGCCGTGCTCCGATAGGAACGTGGCCATGCTTTCCACCGTCTTGCGGCTCAGGCAGTACACGATGCCGCTCTGTCCCTGGCGGGCCCGCACGAGCCGCAGGATGGCCTCTCGCGTGGAAGGGCCTTCCCCTCCTTTCTTGAAGATGTGCAGCTTGAGGTTCGTGCGCAGCGAAGAGCCGCGATGCACGCAAGGGGCCCGCATGCCGAGCTGCTCGACGATATCGCGCTCGACAGCCTCGGTGGCGGTGGCCGTGAGCGCCAGCACGGGCACGTGGCCCAGCCGCGCCTTCAACCCCGCAAGATTGCGGTACGAGGGGCGAAAGTCGTGGCCCCACTGGCTGATGCAATGGGCTTCGTCCACGGCGATGAGGCGCAGATCCAGACGCTCCACGAGGAAGGCGAGGCTTTGCTCCAGGCCTTCGGGCGCCGCATAGACCAGCTCGTATTCGCCGCGATGCAGAGCCTGGATGCGCTCTCGGCGCTCCTCCGGCGAAAGGCTGGAGTTCAGGCAGGTGGCCCGCAGGCCGACCTCCGTGAGCGCATCCACCTGATCCTTCATGAGCGCGATGAGGGGCGAAATAACCAACGTGGTGCCGCCCAGCAGGCGTGCCGGGAGCTGGTACAACAGGCTTTTGCCCGACCCCGTAGGCATCACCGCCAGCGCATCCTGGCCCGCCAAGACCGCGCGGATCACCGTTTCCTGACCGGAGCGGAAGGACGCATAGCCAAAGCTCTCCTTGAGGCGAAGGCGCAATGCCAGGGATTCGGCGGCCTGCTTCAGCTCGCTCACCACGTGCCGAGGAAACAGCGCGGGCTGTTCGCGGTACGTGGCCCGCAAGGCCTCCAGGCGATGCTGAATCTCCGTCAGATCCTCTCCTGCCAGGGCCTGGCGCAGCCCTTCCAGATCCGGTTGAAGCATGGAGCTAGTACCTCCACACCAGGCTGCAACCTGCATCCTTGGCGAGTTTCTCGGCCAGATCGGGATCGAAGCGAAGTTTCAGATCCCCCGTGGGCTTCACCCGAGCCACGACCCCTTCATGGCTTCGGTATTCGAAAATCACAGGCAACTGGCCGTGGTGCAGCCGCAGGATGGGCAGCAAGGTCGGCGGAAATTCACCCACGGGAAGCCTCACCATGGCTCCCGTGAAGCCTTTGCCCTGGAAATCCTCCAGGGGTTCCATGCTCGTCACCAGCAGCTTCAACACGGTCTGGTCTTCATCCTCCTCGTCCGTTCCATTGCTGGCGATGGTTTCCACTTTCAGCTCGCCGGTCACGCGCATGAGGGCATCGGGCAGCGCGAGATGGCTGAAGAGATCGAAGACCCGCGTGCGCTTTTTGGTGACGGGATCGAATCGGGAAGAGTACATCAGCGCTTCGAGCTTGTCGGTGAGATCCTCCAGTTGCAGGATGGCCCAGGGTTCACCCTTGGCATTGGTCTTGAAGGTCACCTGGCTGATCATCACGCCCAGCGTCACTTCGTCGCGGTCCTTGAGTCTTCCGCTGGCCACCTGCTCGCGCAGTTTCGCAAGGCTTCCCAGCGTGTGGACTTTCAGCGCATCGGTGAACTCTTCCAGCGGGTGGCCGGAAACGTAGAGCCCTAGTGCTTCTCGCTCCGCCTTCAGCCGCTCTTTTCGGTTCCAGGGTTCCACGGATTCTGGCAGGGTCCAGTTATCGGCGAGGCTCGCCATTTCCGCTTCGTCGAAAAGCGAGGTCATGCCGTGATCCGCGCCGCGCCCCCGCGAAGCATCCTGAAGCGCGGAAGGCAGACCTTCCAGCAGCGCAGCCCGGTTGCTCTCCATGGAATCGAAGGCCCCGGCCTTGATGAGGCATTCCCATACCTTGCGATTGGCCTTGGTGAGATCGGTGCTTTTGAGGGCGTGGAAGAAATCCCGGAAAACGCCCTCGCGGGTGCGCGCTTCGAGAATGGCCTCCAGGGCCGCTTCGCCCAGCCCCTTCACGGCTGCGAAACCGAAACGGATCTGGCGTGGCCCTGTGAGCGTGAAGTCCAGCATGGATTCGTTGATGTCGGGGCCGAGCACCTGGATGCCGATTTCACGGCAATTCTGGATGTACTTCACCACATCATCGGTACGCTGGCTCTTGGTGCTGAGCAGGCCCGCCATGAACTCCGTTCGGTAGTTGGCTTTCAGGTAGGCCGTTTCGAACGCCACCATGGCGTAGGCGGCGCTGTGGCTCTTGTTGAATCCATACCCCGCGAAGTACTCGATCAAGTCGAACAGCTCGGCCACTTTGGCCTTGTCGTAGCCGCGCATGGCGCCCTGTTCGATGAACTTGTCCTTCTCCTTGGCCATCTTGGCCTTGTCCTTCTTGCCCATGGCGCGGCGGAGCATGTCGGCATCGCCCAGGCTGTAGCCCGCCACCAGCGAGGCGATCTGCATGACCTGTTCCTGGTAGAGAATCACCCCGTACGTGGGCGCGAGAATGGATTCCAGATCAGGGAAGAGATAGGTCACGGCCTCGCGGCCATGGCGGCGGTTCACGTAGGTGTCGCCCATGCCCGCTCCCAGAGGGCCAGGACGGAAGAGCGCGTTGAGGGCGATGAGGTCGTCGAAGCGATCCGGCTGCAGCTTGCGGAGCAGGCTCTTCATGCCGCTGGATTCGAACTGGAATACGCCGTCGGTATCTCCCGCCGCGAAGAGATCGAAGGTCTTCTTGTCGTCGAAGCCCCGAATGCTGAGCATGTCCAGGGGACGCCCCTGGGTCTGGGTGATGTAATCCTGCGTCTTGGCAATCTGGGTGAGGGTTTCCAGGCCCAGGAAATCCATCTTGAGCAGGCCCGCCCGCTCGGCCTCGACCATCGTGTACTGCACCATCACCTTGTCGTCACGATCCTTGGCCAGAGGCGCGAAGGTGGTGAGATCGTCCGGCGCGATGATGACGCCTGCGGCATGTACGCCCGTGTTGCGGGCCAGTCCTTCCAGCTTGGCGGCGATATCCACCACCTCGCGCACGTCCGATTCCTGCTCGTAGCGCTCGCGCAGCTTGTCGCTCTGCTCCAGCGCCTTGGCCATGCTCATGGGCTGGCCCGGCACCGCGGGCACCAGCTTCGTCAGTTCGTTGGACCAGGCGAAATCCTTTTCGAAGACCCGCGCCACATCCTTCAACACGGCCTTGGTCTTGAGCTGATTGATGGTGATGATGTTGCTGACGCGATCCTTGCCGTACTTGTCGGTCACGTAGTCGATGACCTTTTGGCGGCCATCGCGGCAGAAATCGATGTCCACGTCGGGCATGGACACGCGCTGGGGATTGAGGAACCGCTCGAAAAGCAGATCGTACTGCATGGGATCGATGTCGGTGATCTGAAGCGCCCACGCCACGATGGAACCCGCGGCCGAGCCGCGCCCCGGCCCCACGGGAACGCCCATCTCCCGCGCCTTGGCGATGAAATCCCACACCAGCAGGAAGTAACCCGGATAGCCCATGGAAAGAATGGTTTCCAGTTCGAACTCCAACCGGGCTCGATAGGCTTCCTCCGAATGCTTCAGGCGATTCTGGGACCAGAGTGAACGGCATTCCTGAATGCGCCGCTCGAACCACTGGCGGCTCACTTCCACGAAATAGCTCTCCAGCGTGTGGTTGGAAGGCACGGGAAACTGTGGCGTGATGGGCTTTCGCGTGATGGGGAAGAGATCGATCTTGGAAGCGATCTCCAGGGTGCGCTCCAGGAATTCCGGGTTCGCCCCAAAGACCTTCGCCATTTCCTCGGGGCTTTTCACGAAGAACTGATCGGTGGAAAAGCGCATGCGCTTCTGCTGGTTCTTCAGTGTCTTGGTGCCGATGCACAACAGCGTGTCGTGCAGATCCGCATCGTCCTCGTTGAGGTAGTGCGCATCGTTGGTGGCCACCAACGGAATGCCCGTGCGCCTGGAAAGCTCCAGCTGCGAAGGGATGATGAGCTTTTCTGCCTCGAATCCCTGGTCCTGGATTTCCAGGTAGTAGTCTTCGCCGAACATGTCGCGGTACTCGCGGGCGATGCGCTCGGCGGCCTCCAGGTTGCCCGCGAGAAGGCGCGCCTGCACTTCGCCGCCCAGACACGCAGAGAGACCGATGAGACCTTCGGAATGCTGCCGCAGCAGCTCCTTGTCCACCCTCGGTTTGTAGTAGAAGCCTTCCGTGAAGCCCCTGGACACCAGCTTCGAAAGGTTGGAAAAGCCCACAGCGTTCTTCGCCAGCAGCACCAGGTGGTAGCCCGCATCCCGCTGGCCCGACGGATCAACGCAATCCTCCATGCCCTCGGCGTTGGCAGCGGCGTTATCCAGCTTGCGATCAAAGCGCGATCGCGGCGCCACGTACACTTCGCATCCCAGAATCGGCTTCACGCCCCAATTCCCCGCCGCGTCCATGGTTTTCTCACAGGCGTCGAAGAGCTTCATCATGCCGAACATGTTGCCGTGATCGGTCACGGCCACTGCGGGCATGCCCGTGGCCTGGCACTTCTTCACCAGATCGGGGATGCGGGTCAGGCCATCGAGAAGGGAGTGTTCCGTGTGCAGATGAAGATGGACGAAGCTCATGGGGCTATTCTCCCAAACCCCGCGCCCCTTGTGGGAAGGCCTGCGATGCGAAGAGAAAGGAGAGGCCTGCAAAACGAGGTTCACAGAACGCCTTGGAAGTGCTAGGCGTGAATTTTTACGGGCCGGTGGAAACGCTTCCCCTCGGTCGTCTTCAGGCCATTCTTTCCAAGACCCCAGCGCCCTCTGGAATGCACCTCATTCCGAATCGGACGTGGGCTTTCCCAGTGCGAGTTCCAGCACGTCATCCATGTGGTTGACGAGGTGAATGGTCAGGTCCTTGCGCACGTCCTGGGGAACATCGTCGAGGTGACGGGCATTTTCGGCGGGAATGATAACGGTGCGGCAACCTAGGCGATGGGCGGCTAGCAGTTTTTCCTTGAGCCCGCCGATGGGCAGCACGCGGCCACGCAAGGTCAGCTCGCCGGTCATGGCGAGATCGCTGGGCACGGGCCTGCCCGTGAGCACGCTGGCCAAGGTGGTGGCCATGGTGATGCCGGCGCTGGGACCATCCTTGGGAATGGCGCCTTCGGGCACATGCACATGGAGATCGCGCTTATCGAGGAAATCGGCGCCCAGGCCGAAACGCTCGGCCCTGGCTCGCACGAAGGAGAGCGCGATCTGCGCGCTTTCCTGCATCACGTCGCCCAGCTTGCCCGTGAGCTTGAGCTGGCCCTTGCCGGGCAGGGCCGCCGCCTCGATGGTAAGCAGATCGCCGCCCGTGGAGGTCCAGGCCAGACCGTTCACCACGCCGGGCAGCGGCTCGCGGTCCACGCGATGCTCCAGGAACTTCTGCGGCCCCAGCAACCGTGTCAGCGCTTCGGCACGGATCACGGGTTCGAAGGGCGTGCCCGCCAGGTCGCCCTTGTCCGGCTGCAGGCTGTGGCGGGCCAGCTTGCGCAGCACGTTGCCGATTTCGCGCTCCAGTTGGCGCACGCCCGCTTCCTTGGTGTAGGTCTGGATGATGGCTTCCAGGGCTTCGCGCTCGAAGCGTAGGCCCAGATCGGTCATGCCATGGCTTTCGAGAGCCTTGGGCACCAGATGGCGCTCGGCGATGGCCACCTTTTCGTTCAGGGTGTAGCCCGAAAGATCGATCATCTCCAGGCGATCCGCCAGGGCCTGGGGAATGGCATGGCGCACGTTGGCGGTGCAGAGGAAGAGCACCTGGCTGAGGTCGTAGC
>JAJTBC010000087.1 GCA_021287085.1 Bacillota bacterium
TGCAGGCGCCGTGGTCATGCCCCTCATGCCCGGCTACTACACCGCGCCGCAAACCCTTGACCAGTTGTTCGATGCTTTCGCCGTTCGCGTGCTGGATCAGCTTGGATTGCGGGAAACGAACGCCAAACGCTGGCAAGGTTAGGAAAAAACAGGAGTTGACCTAGGCCATCAAATATTCGATGATTTTTTATCGAATGGCCTCGCGGTCTCCGATGTTCTGGATTCAGGAGTCTTTATGTCCCATACCTCGATGATTCGACTTCGCATGAGCGCCCACGATGCCCACTACGGCGGCAACCTGGTGGACGGTGCCCGCATTTTGCAGCTCTTCGGGGATGTGGCCACGGAGCTGCTCATCCGCCAGGACGGCGACGAAGGCCTTTTCGCGGGCTACGAGAGCGTGGAGTTCCTGGCGCCGGTCTTCGCGGGCGACTACATCGAGGCCACGGGCCAGATCGTGAAGCTGGGCAACTCCTCCCGGAAGATGACCTTCGAGGCCCGCAAGGTGATCGTGCCCCGCACCGATCTCAGCGATTCCGCCGCCGACGTGCTGCCTGAGCCCGTGGTGGTCTGCCGCGCCGTGGGCACCTGCGTCGTGCCCAAGGACAAGCAGCGCAATAAAGCGTAGAAACGCGCCGAAACAGAGCGGAGCCTAGGCACCGCGCCCATCACCCATCGAGGTACTGCCATGGATTTCCAGGTCCGGCGGGAGCATCGTCTCCTGATTCAGATGTACCGCGCCTTTGCGCAGAACGAGGTACGTCCTCTCGCCAAGGAGGTGGACGAGCAGGAGCGCTTTCCCCTCGAAACCGTGCGGAAGATGGCCCGCTTCGGGTTCATGGGCATTCCCTTTCCCAAGGAATACGGCGGCCAGGGCGGCGATAACCTGGCCTACATCCTCGCGGTGGAAGAGATTTCCAAGGTCTGCGGCACCACGGGCGTGATCCTGTCGGCCCATACCTCGCTCTGTGCCGCGCCCATTTTCGAATTCGGCAGCGAGGCGCAAAAGCAGGCCTATCTGCCCGCCCTGGCCAAAGGGGAAAAGCTGGGCGCTTTCGCCCTCACGGAGCCCAACGCGGGCACCGATGCGGCCGGGCAGCAATGCACCGCCGAGCTGCAGGGCGACCACTACCTGCTCAACGGCACTAAGATCTTCATCACCAACGCCCAGTTCGCCGATATCTACCTCGTTTTCGCCATGACCGACAAAGCCAAGGGCACGCGAGGCATTTCGGCCTTCATCGTGGAAAAGGGCATGGCCGGTTTCCGCATCGGCAAGAAGGAAGAAAAGATGGGCATCCGCGGATCGGCCACTTGCGAGCTGATCTTCGAGAACGTGAACGTGCCCGTGGCGAATCTGCTGGGGCGCGAAGGCGGCGGCTTCGGTCTCGCCATGAAAACCCTCGACGGTGGACGCATCGGCATCGCAGCCCAGGCGCTGGGCCTGGCCCAGGGCGCCATCGACGAGACCCTGGCCTATTCCAAGGAACGCAAGCAATTCGGGAAAAGCATCGCCTCGTTCCAGAATTCTCAATTCCAGTTGGCCGATATGCAAACCCGCACCGATGCGGCGCGGCTGCTGGTGTACCGTGCCGCTGCGCTGAAGGACGCCAAGCAGCCCTACAGCGTGGAAGCGGCCATGGCGAAACTCTTCGCCTCCGAGACCGCCATGGATGTCACCACCAAGGCCGTGCAGCTCCATGGCGGCTACGGCTACACCCGCGAGTACCCCGTGGAGCGCATGATGCGCGACGCCAAGATCACCGAGATCTACGAAGGCACCTCGGAAGTGCAGCGCATGGTCATCTCCGCTCATCTGCTTCGCTGAAGGACGTCCCATGAACATCGTCGTCTGCATCAAACAGGTTCCTGACACCACGGAAGTACGCATCGATCCGGCCACCGGCACGCTGATCCGCGAAGGCGTGCCCAGCATCATCAATCCCGACGACAAGGCGGGTCTCGAAGCGGCGCTGGCGCTGAAAGGCGCAGTAGGCGCCACCGTCACGGCCCTCAGCATGGGACCGCCTCAAGCTGAAATTGCACTGCGCGAAGCCTTGGCCATGGGCGCGGATCATGCCGTGCTCATCTCCGACAAGCGCTTCGGCGGCGCCGACACCTGGGCCACCTCCATCACGCTGGCCTCGGCGCTGCGTCGTCTGGGCTTCGATCTCATCCTCTGCGGACGTCAGGCCATCGACGGCGATACCGCGCAGGTGGGGCCGCAGATCGCCGAGCATCTCGGCATTCCGCAGGTCAGCTACGTGAGCGAGATCCAGAAAGTGGGCGACCGTCTGCAGGTGAAGCGCATGTTTGAAAACGGCTACCAGCGCCTGAGCGTGCCCATGCCCTGCCTGCTCACGGTGCTCAAGGAGATGAACGCGCCTCGCTACATGAACGTGGGCGGCGTGTTCGACGCGTTCCGTGCGGAAATCCCCGTGTGGACGGTGGACGACCTGGACGTGGATCGTGCCCAGATCGGACTCAAAGGCTCGCCCACCCGCGTGAAGAAGTCGTACACCAAGGGCACCAAATCCGCCGGAAAGGTCTACGAAGTGGAGCCCCAGGAAGGGGCCCGCATCATCGTGGAACACCTGCGCGAGAAGTTCATCATCTGACCGGGAGCGATCATGGACATTTCCAGTTACCACGGCGTGATGGTCTTCGCCGAACAGCGGAACGGGCACATCCAAAAAGTCACCTTCGAGCTGCTGGGCGCAGGCCGCGCCATCGCCGACAAGCTCGCGGAGCCTCTGTTTGCCGTGCTCTTGGGCCATCAGCTCACAACGCAGCACAGCGCCGATCTCATTGCCCATGGCGCCGATCAGGTGATCGTGGTGGATCATCCGTATCTTGCCGACTATCGCACCGAGCCGTACACCAAGGCCCTCGCGCAGATCATCGACCAGGTCAAACCCTGCATCGGCCTCGTGGGCGCCACCACGCTTGGACGGGATCTCGCGCCCCGAGCCTCGGCCCGCGTCAAGACGGGCCTTACGGCGGATTGCACCGCCCTCGAAATGGAAGACGGCTCCCGCAATCTGCTCATGACGCGCCCTGCCTTCGGCGGCAACATCATGGCCACCATCATCTGTCCCGAACATCGCCCGCAGATGGCCACGGTGCGGCCGGGCGTCATGCGCAAACTGGCCAGGGACGAGGCTCGACAAGGCGAGGTGACGACCTTCGACGTGGCCTTCCACGAGGAGGATCTCAGCGTGGAGATCCTCGAAACGGTCATCGAGCAGGCCACGCTGAAGAACATCGAAGAAGCCTCCGTGCTCGTCTCCGGCGGCCGAGGCATGGGCAATGCCGAAAACTTCGACCAACTGCGAAAGCTCGCCACCTCGCTGGGCGGCATGGTGGCGGCCTCCAGAGGCGCGGTGGAAGCAGGCTGGGTTCCCCAGGATCGACAGGTGGGACAGACCGGCAAGACCGTGCGCCCCGATCTCTACCTGGCTTGCGGCATTTCCGGCATGATCCAGCACGTGGCGGGCATGGAGGAGTCAGGCTACATCGTGGCAGTGAACAAGAAAGCCGACGCCCCTATTTTCGAACACGCCGATCTGGGCATCGTGACCGATGTGAACCGTCTGGTGCCAGCCCTCGCCGAAGAACTGAGGAAACGCAGCGGAGAATGATGCCCGGAAGCGGAACCTCGCTTCACGCGCAGATCTTCACGGCTCCCAGCACGGTTCCTCGCTCATCCACTTCGAAGACCACGTTCCACTTGTCGAAGGTGGTGCAGGGATGACTCACCGCCAAACCAACGCGGTCGCCAATCTTCAGCGGCGCATCGGCGGGCAGTTCCAGTCGCGCATGTTGGTCGTGCAAGCCCGTCAGACGCCACGTATCGGGGCAGGGTTCGGGCTGGGTCTGTCCTTGCCGTAGCCATCGGCCGGGCTTGGGCAGGCCCAGATCCATGGGCAGATCCCGCTTGCCCGCATCCAGGAAAGCCAGCGTGGGTTCAGGCCGTGAAAGCACCTGCGCCCACACTTCCAGCGCCGGGCTGAGATGGCCCGTGGGCTTCCACGCCGCGTCCAGCCTCGCTTCCATCAACGCGATCAGTCGCTGGTAGTGGCCGGAGTCGTGGGTGAGGTAGCAGCCGCTGCGCAGCACCACACGGGCGGGCAGGCTCAGTTTCGCCGCCTTCAGATGCCGGGCCACCAGATCGAAATAGGCACTGCCCCCGGCGCTGAGCACGATTTCAGTTCCTTCGAAAAGCCGTTCTCCATCGGCCTGCTGGGCCAAGGCCACAAGGGCTTCCAGCCAGACCGACACTTGGGCGCGATCCCGCTCGGGCTCCTGGCTGATCACGATGCCCTCGTAGCAGGCGACTCCTGACAAAAGCAGGTTTGGTGACCCCTTCACGGCCCTCGCCACCTCCATGGCTTCCTCGCTGGAGCGCGCACCGCAACGCCCTCCCGCGATGCCCGTTTCCACCAGCACGTTCAGCGATTTCTCTGCGCACCAATGCGTCGCCAGGGCGTTCACCGCTTCCAGGCCGTCGGCGAAAACCCACAAATCCCTGCGCGAATCCGCATCCACCGTGCGACTGAGGCCCCGCAGCGCCGCCCCATCCACCACTTCATTGGCCAGCAGTACCCGTGGAATCCCATAGTGGAAGGCCATCTGAGCCTGAGTGGGTGTGGCCAGCGTAAGACCCCAGGCGCCATCCTGCCGCTGACGATGAAAAAGCTGGGGCGCCAGGGTGGTCTTGCCGTGGGGGCAGAGGCTCGCGCCAGA